>NZ_JBFADP010000004.1:27285-203369 GCF_040641415.1 Streptomyces sp. NPDC020875
CCTGGTGTTGTCGGCGGTCCGCGCCACCGTCGCGGCTGGTCGCGCAGTTCCGCCCCCTATGCCTTCGGCAATGGGGGGACCCCCAGCGCCTTGGCCTTCCGGGTGAGGCTTACAGACCCGGGTCCCGCCCGGCGGCCTGGTGTTGTCGGCGGTCCGCGCCACCGTCGCGGCTGGTCGCGCAGTTCCGCCCCCTATGCCTTCGGCAATGGGGGGACCCCCAGCGCCTTGGCCCTCCGGGTGAGGCCCACAAACCCGGGTCCCGCCCGGCGGCCTGGTGTTGTCAGCGGTCCGCACCACCGTCGCGGCTGGTCGCGCAGTTCCCCGCGCCCCTAAATGCTCTCCCTCTCGCCGCACAAGTGGGAGGCGGGCTCCCAGTCGGGGCGTTGCCCTGACAAGGGCCAGGAGACGGGCAACCAGGGGCGCGGGGAACTGCGCGAGCAACCACATGCGGTCCGCGGGCCGCGAACAACATCAGGCCACACGGCGCGCTACGGGGCCGAGCCCCAGGGCGCGGGGACCCGGGGAGGGGGGTCAGATGATCGGGGGGCGGCCCAGGCGGGTCATGCGCCAGACCGTGGACCACCGCATCGGCTTCCTCGGCGGGCACGGCGTCCTCACGCCCTCCGCGAACCCCCCGAACCACGCCCGCAGCCCGCTCGCGGACCGTGTCCGCAGCAGGGTGAGCGCGGTCCACACCCCCAGGTACAGCGGCACCAGCGGCGCCGGGAGGTGCCGCTTCGCGAGCCAGACCCGGTTGCGCGCGACCATGCGGTGGAAGACGGCGTGCCGGGTGGGCGAGGTCCAGGGGTGGCGCAGGACCAGCTCGGGCTCGTAGAGGATCTTCCAGCCGTGGTCGAGGGCGCGCCAGGCGAGGTCGGTCTCCTCGTGGGCGTAGAAGAACGCCTCGGGCCAGTCGCCGGTCTGGTCGAGCATCTTCATGGAGAGGCCGTGGCCGCCGCCGAGGAAGGTGGTGACGTAGCCGCGCCGCATCGGGTCGCTCGCCCGCAGCCGGGGGACGTGGCGGCGGGCGGTGCGGCCCTGTTCGTCGGAGATCCGGAAGCTGACGACGCCGAGGGTGTCGTCCTGTTCGTAGAGCTTGACGAGCCGGGAGAAGACGTCGGTGTCGATGAGGAGTCCGTCGTCGTCGAGGTCGACGACGACATCGACCTCTCCCAGCTCGCGGAGTTTCGCGATGGCCGCGTTGCGTCCGCCGGTGACGCCGAGGTTCTCGGGGAGTTCGACGCCGGTGACCCCGTCGGGGAGCGGCGGCAGCGGGGCGCCGTTGCCGACGACCACGATCCGGCTCGCGGGGGTGTCCTGCCGGGCGACCGATTCGAGCAGCTCCGCCAGTTCGGCGGGGCGGTTGCCCATGGTCAGGATCGCGACGCCGACGCGCGGTTGACGCACCAATGAACTCTCCGCTCCTCAGGGGTGATGCGTTCGGATGCTAGTCGCTGACGGCTCGGGCGCGCGGGGCGGGGCGCCCGGAGCGGGCCACGGCGCGTACGGCGGGGCGTCCGGGTCAGAGCAGTGCCGTGAACGTGGCGAGGGTGATCGCGCCGCCCGCGACCGCCATCGCTCCGGCGACCTTGGGCAGGGCGAGTCCGCCCGCGACGAGCACGGAGGCGAGCAGCAGCGCGCCCGCGAGGGGCAGCCAGGCGTGCAGGGCCCCGGCGGGTCCGGTGCGGATGAGTTCCTTCGTACCGGGTTTGAGGACGACGGCGAGTACGGCGCCCTTCTCGACGGCGACGGACTTCTCGATGGTGAGCCCGGTCCTGGCGGGCGCCGAGTCGTCGGGGACGTACGGGCCGGTGCAGGTGTCGTCGCCGCAGGCGGCGACGGTGATCGTGCCGCGTTCGCGGTCGCCGCCGAGGAGGACGTGGCGCGCGGAGTCCCAGGACGCCCAGGAGCCCGCGACGAGCAGCAGTAGGGCGATGGCCCCCATCAGCACACGGCGGCCGTGCAGGAGCACGATGTTCACGGAGGCCATGAGCCCGGATCCTTGGCCATGGGTGCGTACCGCGTCAACTGCCGGTCGAGGCAAGGTCCCGGTCCGGGCCGTGTCCGGGGCGGGCGGCGTACGGCGGCGGGGGCGACCGACCGCGTACGGCGCCGGGGGCGGCGGGGTCGGCGGGGTCGACGGAGGCGGCGGGCGGCGGATGACCGCGCCCGGACGGCGGGGTGTCCCCTCGGGGTGTCCCCTCCGTCCGGGCGCGGCGGTGTCAGCGGGTGCCCGCGATGCCCTCGAAGCCACCGCCGGAAGCGATGTCCGTGGCCCAGCCGACACCGAAGCCGGCGGCGTAGGCGTGGGCGGTCTCGGCGAAGCCTTCGATCTCGCCCGCGGCGAAGATGTTGTGCGGCTCGGCGGAGGCGATGTACTGCCCGCCGCCGCCCGCGGTCACCGGCTCGTGCGCCTGCGCGGGGGCCGCGACGGCGGCGAGGGCCAGCGCGGCACCGGCGGTCACCAGTGCCTTGCCCAGGATGCTCTTCATGGGTTCCTCTCCGAGCCCGGTCATCGGGACGGGGCTCGGCCCCAATCGACCACGGGGCGGCGGGTGCTGACGGCACCACACACCGGGGGACCGCTCCGATCACCCGAAAGATCGGGCGGGGTGCGGCCCGTGGACGCACGCGTGTCCGGAGGGGCGGCGCGGCGGTACGGGGCGCCGGTCGGCCGGGCCCGGTCGGGGACACGGGCCCGGCCCGCCGTCAGAGGATCGTCGCGCCCGCCGCCGGGGACGTCGCCGTACGGGCCGTGCGGCAGGTGCCCGACGCCGTCAGGGCCGCCGCGACCGCGCGCGCCGACTCCTCGTCCTTCACCAGATACGCCGTCGTCGGACCCGAGCCGGAGACGATCGCGGCGAGCGCGCCCGCCGCGAGACCGGTGTCGAGGGTGTCCTTCAGCGCCGGGCGGAGGGAGAGCGCGGCGGGCTGGAGATCGTTGGCGAGGGCAGCGGCGAGGGCCGTGGCGTCGCCTGATCCCAGGGCCGCCAGAAGCGCCGGGGACGCCTCGGGCGCGGGGACCTCGGTACCGGCGGTCAGCCGGTCGAACTCGCCGTAGACCGCCGGGGTGGAGAGCCCGCCGTCGGCGACGGCGAAGACCCAGTGGAACGTACCGCCGGTGTCGAGGGGTGCCAGCCGCTCGCCCCGGCCGGTACCGAGGGCGGCCCCGCCGACCAGGCTGAAGGGCACGTCGGAGCCGAGTTCGGCGCAGATGTCGAGGAGTTCGGCCCGGGTCGAGCCGAGCCCCCAGAGGGCGTCGCAGGCCAGCAGGGCGCCCGCGCCGTCGGCGCTGCCGCCCGCCATGCCGCCCGCGACGGGGATGTCCTTGGCGATATGGATGTGGACGGCGGGTTCGATGCCGTGGCGGGCGGCGAGCAGGGTCGCCGCCCGGGCGGCCAGGTTCGTCCCGTCCAGCGGTACGAGATCGGCGCCGGGGCCCTCGCAGGTGACAGTCAGGGCCTGTGCGGGCCGTACCGTCACCTCGTCGTGGAGGGAGACGGCGAGAAAGACATTGGCCAGGTCGTGGAAGCCGTCCGGGCGGGCGGCGCCGACCGCGAGCCGGACGTTGACCTTCGCCGGTACGCGTACGGTGACGGCGCCCTCCACGGCGCGGCCGGTCACTGCTTGGCCTCCGCGATCCGGGCGAACTCCTCGACGGTCAGGGCCTCGCCGCGGGCCTGCGGCGACACCCCGGCGGCCACCAGGGCCCGCTCGGCGAGCGCCGGGGACCCGGCCCAGCCCGCCAGAGCCGCCCGCAGCGTCTTGCGGCGCTGGGCGAACGCGGCGTCGACCACGGCGAACACCTCACGCTTCGTGGCCGTCGTCCGGGGCGGATCGCGGCGGACCAGGGAGACGAGCCCCGAGTCGACATTGGGCGCGGGCCAGAACACATTGCGGCCGATGGACCCGGCGCGCTTCACCTCGGCGTACCAGTTGGCCTTCACGGACGGCACGCCGTACACCTTGTTCCCGGGCCCGGCCGCCAGCCGGTCCGCGACCTCCGCCTGCACCATGACGAGGGTCCGCTCGATGGTGGGGAACCGGTCCAGCATGTGCAGCAGGACGGGAACGGCCACGTTGTACGGCAGATTCGCCACCAGCGCCGTCGGAGGCGGGCCCGGCAGCTCCTCGACCAGCATCGCGTCCGAGTGCACGAGGGAGAAGCGGGGCGCGGACGCGGGCGTCCGGGCGAGGACCGTGGCGGGCAGGGCCGCGGCCAGTACGTCGTCGATCTCGACGGCCACGACCCGCTCGGCGGCCTCCAGCAGCGCCAGCGTGAGGGAGCCGAGCCCCGGGCCCACCTCCACGACGGTGTCATCGGGCCGGACACCGGCGGTCCGGACGATCCGGCGGACGGTGTTGGCGTCGATGACGAAGTTCTGGCCGCGCTGCTTGGTGGGCCGTACGCCGAGGGCCGCGGCGAGTTCCCGGATGTCGGCGGGACCGAGCAGGGCGTCGCCGCGGTCGCCGCAGTCGCTGCAGTCGCTGCGGTCGCTGCTTTCGGGCTCGGACGCGTCGTGGAGGTCGGTTTCGGGATCGGTGCTGCTCACGCCTCCACCCTAAGGGCCCCGGCCCCCGCGCCCGCCCATGCCCGGTCGCACGGTGCCGCGCCGTGCGCCTCCGGCGACGGGGGGACTTCCAGCGCCTCGGCTCTCCGGCTGAGGCCCGCAACCCCGGGCCGCGCCCGGCAGCCTGGTGTGGTTCGCGGCCTGCGGACCGTGGCTGGCTTGTCGCGCAGTTCCGCCCCCTATGCCTTCGGCAATGGGGGGACCCCCAGCGCCTCGGCCCTCCGGGTGAGGCCCACAACCCGGGTCCCGCCCGGCAGCCTGGTGTGGTTCGCGGCCTGCGGACCGTGGCTGGCTGGTCGCGCAGTTCCGCCCCCTATGCCTTCGGCAATGGGGGGACCCCCAGCGCCTCGGCCCTCCCGGTGAGGCCCACAACCCGGGTCCCGCCCGGCAGCCTGGTGTGGTTCGCGGCCCGCACCACCGTCGTGGCCGTTCGCGCAGTTCCCCGCGCCCCTAAATGCTCTCCCCGGCCCCGTTCCTCGGAAAGAGTGCCCGCCTCCCTACAAGGGCGACGAGGAGGGCAACCCAGGGGCGCGGGGAACTGCGCGAGCAACCAGCCACGGTCCGCAGGCCGGGGATTACCCGATGGCGCCCGGCGAGACCGGGTAGTCGGCGGTGCTGTGGAGGGCCAAGGCGCTGGGGGTCCCCCATTGCCGAAGGCATAGGGGCGCGGGGAACTGCGCGACAAGCCACAGGCGGTCCGCAGGCCGCCGACAACGGCAGGGCGCCGGGCGCGGCCTGGAGTCCAGGCAGCAGCAACCGCCCCGGGTCAGAGCAGGCGGCCGCAGTGGGGCCAGGGGGATGCGCCCCGTTGGACGTAGAGCTTCTTCGCCCGGAACGTCTGCTCGGACGCGGGCGCGTCCTGGGGGCGCCCGGTGCCGCCGAGGGCCCGCCAGGTGGGCGGGTCGAACTGGTAGAGGCCCCCGTAGGTGCCCGACGGGTCGACCGCGTCCGGACGGCCGCCGGACTCGCAGCGGGCCAGCGCGGCCCAGTTCAGCCCGTCCGCGCCCGCGACCGACCGGGGCGGGCGGCGGGTGCCGTAGTGGATCTCGCGGGTGACGGGCGGCCGGATCAGCCGCTCCCCCGCCTTGCGGGGCTCCTCCCGCACACCGTCGACGGTCCGCACGGTGTAGACGACCCGGCGGGTGCCCGCCCGGCCGGGCGTGACCACGGTCTCCGTTCCCACGAAGGCGTCGGGGTCGGGGGTGCGCACGGTCGCGTACGGCACCGGTTCCTCCCGGACCTGGCGGGAGCCGCTGATCCGGGTGACCGTGATCGTCCGGCCGTCCCGGGGGAAGGCGTCGAGCGGTACGGACGCGGTGTCCTCGCGGCCGAGGACGATCCCGGCCTCCGCGAGGGCGTCGGCGACGGTCGCAGCGTTGGTGCGCAGGGTGCGGGCCCGGCCGTCGGCGAGGAAGGTGACGGCGCGTTCCGTACGGACGTCGAGGGCGAGGCCCGCCCGGGAGATCCCGGCCGACCGGGACGCCGACAGCCGGGCGCCCTCCGCCCGGACCCCGAGCTGCCGCAGGGCGCCGTCGACGGTGTCGGCGGTGGTCCAGACCGTGCGGCGGGTGCCGTCGAGGGTGAGGGCGATGGGGCGGCCGTAGCGGACGACGACCTCGTCGCCGTCGGCGAGCGCGGCGGCCGGGGCGGGCGCGACGATGTCATGGGCCCCGAAGGCGACGCCCTCCGCCGCGAGGAGTTCGCCGACGTCGTCGGCGAAGGTGTGCAGGGTGCGGGGTACGCCGTCGACGGTGAGCAGGACGGCCTTGTCGCTGATCAGGAAGGCGGAGGTGCCGCCCGCGAGGCAGGCGACGACGAGGGCCTGCGGCAGGAGGCGCCGCAGCAGGTCGGAGGGGGCGGCACGGGGCGGGGCCGTACGCCGCCGTACGCCCCGGCAGGCACCGGGCCCCGCCGGAGCCGGACCCGGACCCGCCGCGCCCTCTTCGTCCGTATCGCTCACGCTCACGCCGCGCTCCGTCCGTCGCCGCCCACTGTGTGGTGGGCCGGGACGGTAGCCGAACGACTGTCACTCTCCAAAGCCATTCGGTCACGCCGTGTCGCGGACGCCGGTCCCGGCGGGCCCGGACGGACCACGGGGCGTTATCGCCCCGTGACCCCTCAGTAGCCGAACGCCTCCGCCGTGTTGGCCGCGACCGCCGCGGCCAGCGTGTCCTCGTCCAGCCCCTTCACCGCCGCCATCGCGCGCAGCGTGACCGGAATGAGATACGGGGCGTTGGGCCGTCCGCGGTACGGCGCGGGCGTCAGAAACGGCGCGTCGGTCTCCACCAGGACCAGTTCGCGCGACGCGACCGCGAGGGCGTCCCGCAGCGGCTGGGCGTTCTTGAACGTGACGTTGCCCGCGAAGGACATGTAGTAGCCCGCGTCGGCGCAGATCTTCGCCATGTCGGCGTCGCCGGAGTAGCAGTGGAAGACCGTACGGTCGGGCGCGCCCTCCTCGGCGAGGACGCGCAGCACGTCCGCGTGGGCGTCCCGGTCGTGGATGACGAGCGCCTTGCCGTGCCGCTTGGCGATCTCGATATGGGCGCGGAAGGACCGCTCCTGGGCGGCGACGCCCTCCTCACCCGTACGGAAGTAGTCGAGACCGGTCTCGCCCACGGCCTTGACGTGCGGCAGGGCGGCGAGCGCGTCGATCTCCGCGAGCGCCTCGTCCAGGGCGCCGTCCCCGCCGGGCGGCCGGACCGACTGCCGGGGCCCGCCGTTCCCCGGGTCCCCGAGGACGATCCTGGGCGCCTCGTTCGGATGCAGGGCCACGGCCGCGTGCACGGCGTCGTACGCGGCGGCGGTACGGGCCGCCCAGCGGGAGCCCTCGATGTCGCAGCCGACCTGGACGACGGTCGTCACCCCGACGGCCGCGGCCCTGGCCAGCGCCTCGTCGACGGTCCCCTCCTGCATGTCGAGATGGGTATGCGAGTCGGCGACGGAGACCCGCAGGGGCTCCGGCAGCGGCGGCGGCGAGGACTTCGAACTCATGCCCGCGATCCTACGGACCCCGGGGGAGCCGGGTGGCGGGCATGGCGCCGGCCCGCTCGCGGGAGGCTGGCGAGCGGGCCGGTGCCATACGCCGCGGGCCGGACGGAGTGAACACGTACCGCACCCCGCCCGGGACCCGGACCATGCGCCCGGAGACCTGCCCTCCGGACGCGCCGGGACTCAGTGGCGGCGGTGCTGGAAGGGGTGCAGCAGATCCGACAGATGCCAGTGGTGCCGGGGCTCCCGGGCGTCCGGCACCGCGGCCGAAGCCGCCGCCGGGGCCACATCCGGCGCGCCCGCCGGGTCCCCGTCCTCCTCCAGCCGGTAGTCCGTCGCGCCGATGGGCCCGGCGATCGGGACCGGCCGCTCCTCCACGACCCGGCCGCTACGGCCGTTTCTGACGGCCCGGTTCAGCACGGACGACACCTGGCCCGCGCGCATGATCCTGACGACATGCCCCCCACAGTTGGCGCAGGTGGGACTGGACAACGGGGACGGCACCCGGGTGCCGTCGGCCCGGTAGACCACGTACTGCCGCCCCTCCGCGTCGACGTGATGCTCGATCTCGTACGCCTGCTCCCAGCCGTGCCCGCAACGCATACACGCGAAGGCGTACGCCTCGTGGACCCTCGCCGCGCCGGTGATCTCACTCATGCCAGCTCCTCTCCACTGAACCAGTGGACGCCCATTCCGGCGGGAGCGCGACAGCGCCTGGAGAAACATGGTGTGGTCTTGGCACTTCCCATGCCGGGAAGCCCTCGGGCCCGGTCAGGGCTTTGCATTCCAGGCTAGCCCTTTACCCTCCACGGGGCCGCGCGGACGCCTCCCGCTGGGGGGTCCAGCGCCTCACCCCTCCCCGGGCCGCGCCCGGCCGCGTGGCGTTGTTCGCGCGGTTCCTCCCCCTATGCCTTCGGCGCTGGGGGACCCCCAGCGCCTCGGCCCTCCACGGGCCGCGCCCGGCGGTCTGATGCTGTTCGCGGCCTGCGGACCGTGGGTGGCTTGTCTCGCAGTTCCCCGAGCCCCTGGGTTGCCCTCCTCGTCGCCCTCGTAGGGAGGCGGGCCTCTTACTTCCCAGGGGCGGTGCCGGGGAGAGCATTTAGGGGCGCGGGGAACTGCGCGAACGGCCACGACGGTGGTGCAGACGGCGAACAACACCAGGTCACCGGGCGAGACCCGGGTCTGTGGGCCTCACCCGGAGGGCCAAGGCGCTGGGGGTCCCCCCAGCGCCGAAGGCACAGGGGGAGGAACTGCGCGACCAGCCAAGACGGTGGTGCGGACCGCGAACAACGGAAGGGCGCGGGGCGCGAGGCCCCCGGAAGCTAGGGCGCGTTCTTCGCGGCGACCACCGCGTCGAAGACCTCCCGCTTCGGCAGCCCCGCCTCCGTCGCCACCGCCGCGATCGCCTCCTTGCGGCGCTCCCCCGCCTCCTCCCGGGCCCGGACCCTGGCCACGAGTTCCGCCGGGGTCAGATCCCCGGGGCCGGGGGCGGGCGCGCCTTCGACGACGACGGTGATCTCGCCTCGTACGCCGTCCGCCGACCAGGCCGCCAGCTCGGCCAGGCCGCCCCGCTTGACCTCCTCGTACGTCTTGGTCAGCTCCCGGCAGACGGCGGCCCGGCGGTCGGGGCCGAAGACCTCGGCCATCGCCTGGAGGGTCTCCTCGATGCGGTGGGTGGCCTCGAAGTAGACGAGGGTGCGGCGCTCCTGCTCGTTCTCGCGGAGCCGGGCCAGCCGCTCGCCCGCCTTGCGGGGCAGGAAGCCCTCGAAGCAGAAGCGGTCGACGGGCAGTCCGGAGAGCGCCAGGGCCGTCAGGACGGCGGAGGGCCCGGGGACGGCGGTCACCCGGATGTCGGCGGCGACGGCGGCGGCGACCAGCCGGTAGCCGGGGTCCGACACGGAGGGCATTCCCGCGTCCGTGACGAGCAGTACCCGGGCGCCGCCGGTCAGGGCGTCGACCAGTTCGGGGGTGCGGGCGGACTCGTTCCCCTCGAAGTACGACACGACCCGGCCGCCCGGCGTCACGTCGAGGGCCTGGGCGAGGCGCCGCAGCCGCCGGGTGTCCTCGGCGGCGACGACATCCGCGGCGCGCAGTTCGTCGGCGAGGCGGGGCGGGGCGTCGCGGGGGTCGCCGATGGGCGTCCCCGCGAGGACGAGGACTCCGCCGGGGGTGGTGTTGGGGGGCGTCTGACTCACGCGCCCCATTCTCCCCCGCGCCCGCGGAGATCTCGCCGCCGCCTTTCCTCGGAGTCCGCGGAGGTCCCCACCGGGCCTTGCCGACCGCGCGCCGGTGGGTGGCTTGTCGCGCGGTTCCGCCCCCTGTGCCTTCGGCAATGGGGGGACCCCCAGCGCCTTGGCCCTCCGGCTGAGGCCCACAACCCCGGGCCGCGCCCGGCGACGGAAGCTTGTTCGCGGTCCGCGCCACCGTCGTGGCTGTTCGCGCAGTTCCCCGCGCCCCTAAAAGCCTCTCCCCGGCCCCGCCGATGGGAAGACGGGGCCCGCCTTCTACGAGGGCGACGAGGAGGGCAACCCAGGGGCTCGGGGAACTGCGAGACAAGCCACAGGCGGTCCGCAGGCCGCGAACAGCATCAGGCGGCCGGGCGCGACCCGGGAGGGCCAAGGCGCTGGGGGTCCCCCCATCGCCGAAGGCACAAGGGGAGGAACCGCGCGAACAGCCACATGCGGCGGCGCGGGCCGCGAACAACATCGCGCCGCCCGAAACGTGCGGCGGGCCGGTCGGAAAGCCGGGGCGCTCGCGGTCCCCCGGCGGCAAAGGCATCGGGCACGTGGGGGATGTCCCTACGATGGCGCGGTGACCAGTACCGCGCCTTCGCCCCTCAAGCGGGGGGACGACGACCCGCCGCCGCCCGCCTGGCCCGCGCGTCTGCGGCGATTCGGATACGTACCCCGGGCGGAGATCGGGCTGCGGGAGCGGCTCGTACCGCCGTACACCAGGCCGTCGGAGCGGTTGTGGCCGGTGCTCGGGGTGCCCGCGCACCGGGTGGGGCCGCTGTTGCGGGTCTCCGCCTGGGCGGGGCCCTTGTTGGTGGCGCTGTTCGCGGGGGTGCTCAGGTTCTGGAACCTGGGCAAGCCGAACGCGGTGATATTCGACGAGACGTATTACGCCAAGGACGCCTGGGCCCTGATCAACCAGGGGTACGAGGGCCACTGGCCCAAAGATGTCGACAAGAAGATCCTGGCGGATCCGTCGGCGGTACCGATCCCCGCCGATCCGGGCTATGTGGTGCATCCGCCGGTCGGCAAATGGGTGATCGGTCTCGGCGAGAAGCTGTTCGGGTTCGAGCCGTTCGGCTGGCGCTTCATGGTCGCGCTGCTGGGCACGATCTCGGTGCTGATGATCTGCCGGATCGGGCGGCGGCTGTTCCGTTCGACGTTCCTGGGCTGTGTCGCGGGGCTGCTGCTCGCCGTGGACGGGCTGCATTTCGTGATGAGCCGGACGGCGCTGCTCGATCTGGTGCTGATGTTCTTCGTCGTGGCGGCGTTCGGCTGTCTGCTGATCGACCGGGACCGGGCGAGGGCCCGGCTGGCGGGGGCGCTGCCGGTGGACGCGGACGGTTTGCTGCGGCCGGATACGACGGTCGCGGAGACTTTGCGGCTGGGGGCCCGTCCGTGGCGGATCGCGGCGGGGGTGATGCTGGGTCTGGCGGCCGGGACGAAGTGGAACGGCCTGTACATCATGGCGGCGTTCGGGCTGCTGACCGTGTTGTGGGACGTCGGTGCCCGCCGGACGTCGGGCGCGGTGCGCCCGTACCGGGCGGTGTTCCGCCGTGATCTGGTGCCCGCGTTCACGGCGATCGTGCCGGTGGCCCTGGTGACGTATCTGGTGTCGTGGTCGGGCTGGATCTTCACGGACCGGGGGCATCTGCGGAACTGGGCGTCGGAGGGGCCGGGCCGGGAGACGGCCTGGCCGTTCGTGCCGGACTGGCTGCGCAGTCTGTGGCACTACGAGGCGGAGGTCTACGAGTTCCATGTGGGCCTGACGTCGGGGCACACGTACCAGTCCAATCCGTGGAGCTGGATCGTGATGGGCCGCCCGGTCTCCTACTACTACAAGGATCTGAAGCCGGGCAGCGGCGGCTGCGCGGCGGACAGCGCGGGCGGCGGCTGTGCCTCGGAGGTGCTGGCGCTGGGGACGCCGATGCTGTGGTGGGCGGGGTGCGCGGCGCTGGTGTACGTGCTGTGGCGGTGGTTCTTCCGCCGGGACTGGCGGGCGGGCGCGATCGCCTGTGCGGTCGCCGCGGGCTGGGTGCCCTGGTTCTTCTACCAGGAGCGGACGATCTTCGTGTTCTACGCGGTGGTCTTCGTACCGTTCCTCTGTCTGGCGGTGGCGATGCTCGTGGGGGCGATCCTGGGGCCGCCGGGGGCGTCGGAGACCCGGCGGGCGGTGGGGGCGATCGGTGCGGGCGTCCTCGTCCTGCTGATCGTCTGGAACTTCATCTACTTCCATCCGCTGTACACGGGCACGGTGATTCCGTTGAGCGAGTGGCAGGACCGTATGTGGCTCGATACCTGGGTGTAAGTAGCATCTTTTGGGTCGGATCGGTGGTGTCACCGGCCCCGGGGGTCCCGGTCCCGTAACGGTCCCGCCTGGCTGTCGGTGGCCCGTCCTAGGCTGGGCGGGTCGGATGTCGTACGGCCGGAGGACGACGCCCGGCCAGGTCAAGAGGTTTCGCGGGGCCCGCCGGACGGCGGGCCCCGTATGGGGAGGGGCGCGTGTCATGCGCAGTGGAGTCAAGGTCGCCGTAGTCGGCGGGGTCTTCCTGGTCGTAGCCGGCGGGGTCGCGTACGGCGGCTACAACCTCTACGAGGGGATGACCGGCGGCAACCGGGAGAACGGGCTGGCGGAGAAGAAGACGGGGCCGCCGACGGCCGAGGAGGTCGAGCGGACGGCCCGGGACTTCCTGACGGCCTGGGCCGGGGGCGAGCCGGACGCGGCGGCGCAGCTCACCGACGACCCGGTCGCGGCGGGGCCGCTGCTCGGCGGCTACCGCTCGACGGCGAAGGTGTCGGCGGCCGAGATCACCCCGGCGGCGGCCGTCGGCCCGAAGGTGCCGTTCACCGTGAAGGCGACGGTGACCTGGGAGGGCCGCAGCAAGCCGTGGACGTACACCTCCGAACTGACCGTGGTGCGCGGTGAGTCCACCGGGCGGGCGCTGGTCGACTGGCGGCCCTCGGTGCTGCATCCGAAGCTGACGGCGACGACCGAACTGTCCACGGGACCGGCCGGTACGCCGCCGGTGAAGGCGCTCGACCGGGCGGGCCGGGAGCTGACACGGGAGAAGTACCCGTCCCTGGCGGGGGTGCTGGACGGGCTGCGGAAGAAGTACGGCGAGGCCGCGGGCGGCAAGCCGGGCGTCGAGCTGGTCCTCACCTCCTCGAACGAGTCCGCGCCCGACCAGACGCTCCTCACCCTCACCGAGGGGGAGCCCGGTGAGCTGAAGACCACCATCGACGCCGGGGTGCAGGCCGCGGCGGAACGGGCGGTGGCGAAGACGCCGAAGGCGTCGGTCGTCGCGGTCAAGCCCAGTACCGGGGAGATCAGGGCGATCGCCAACAACCCGCCGGGCGGCTACAACACGGCGCTGCTGGGCACCCAGGCCCCCGGCTCCACGATGAAGATCGTGACGGCGGCGATGATGCTGGAGCACGGGCTCGTCTCCGGGGCGGACAGCCCGGTCGAGTGTCCCGCGACCGTGCAGTGGAACGGCCGGACCTTCGAGAACCTGAAGCGGTTCGAGGTGCCGAACGCCACCTTCCGGCAGGCGTTCGCCCGCTCCTGCAACACCACCTTCATCAAGGCGATCAAGCCGCTGACGGAGAAGGGCGTGGCGGGGTCGGCGCTGGGCGAGACGGCGCGGAAGTACTTCGGTCTCGGACTGGACTGGAAGACGGGCGTATCGACGTACGACGGCAGCGTGCCGGATTCGGAGGGTACGGAGACGGCGGCGTCGTACATCGGCCAGGGCCGGATCACCATGAACGCGCTGAACATGGCGTCGGTGGCGGCGACGGTGAAGAACGGCGCGTTCAAGCAGCCGACGATCCTCGCGGCGGGCGCGGTGGGTGGCGGGGGCGCGGGTGACGCGGGTGACGCGGACTTCGCGACGGCGCAGCCGATGCCCGCGTCCATGGCGGCCACCCTGCGCGCCCTGATGCGGGCCGACGCGACGACCGGCTCGGGCAGCAAGGCGATGGCCCGCGTCGGCGGCGACAAGGGGTCGAAGACGGGTTCGGCGGAGATGGGCGGCCAGGAGACCAGCAACGCGTGGTTCGCCGGGTACGCGGAGGATCTCGCCGCAGCGGCGGCGGTCCAGTCCGGCGGCCGCGGCGGCGAGGCGGCGGGCCCGGTCGTAGCGGCGGTCCTCTCGGCACGATGACCCGGGGGCCGGAGCCGCTTCGGGGTCCCGGGCCCCTCGCCTTTCCCGGGCCGCGCCCGGCGCCCTGCCGTTGTCGGCGGTCTGCGGACCGCCTGTGGCTTGTCTCGCAGTTCCCCGAGCCCCTGGGTTGCCCTCCTCGTCGCCCTCGTGGCGACACGGGCCCCCTTTTCAGGGGCGGGGCCGGGGAAGATCTTTTAGGGGCGCGGGGAACTGCGCGACCAGCCAGCCACGGTCCGCGGGCCGCGAACTACACCAGGCCGCTGGGCGAGACCCGGCGTTGTGGGCCTCACCCGAAGGGCCAAGGCGCTGGGGGTCCCCCCATCGCCGAAGGCATAGGGGGCGGAACTGCGCGACCAGCCAGCCACGGTCCGCAGACCGCGAACTACATCAGGCCGCTGGGCGGGACCCGGGGTTGTGGGCCTCACCCGAAGGGCCAAGGCGCTGGGGGTCCCCCCATTGCCGAAGGCATAGGGGGCGGAACTGCGCGAACGGCCACGACGGTGGTGCGGGCCGCGAACAACACCAAGCTGCCGGGCGCGCGGCCCGGGTGCGACCCGGCAACCAGGAGGGCCGAGGCGCTGAGGACCCCCGGGAGGCGGCGCACCCGGGAAAGCGCCACACTCCCCGGAGCGCAAACGCGTCGCGGCCCCGCGGCCCGTCCCGCTACCGTCACCTCGTATGAGTGCCAACAACAGCAGCCCCGCCCCCGCCGCCCATCCCCGCTTCGCCGCCGCGCTCGCCGAGGCGGGGCTCGACCTGCCGGTCCGGGGGTTTCCGGAGGCGACCCGGACCGCCGTCGAGGCCGCTGCCGCCATCGGGTGCGATGTGAGCGAGATCGTCAAGTCGCTGATCTTCACGGCGGACGGTGTGCCTGTGCTGGTGCTGATGGACGGCTCGTCCCGGGTCGACGTCGAGCGGGTCAGGGCCGAGTTGGGTGCCGGGGCCGTCAAGCGGGCGGACGCCGATCTGGTCCGTGCGACGACCGGGTACGCCATCGGGGGCGTACCCCCGTTCGGTCATCTGACCCGGACCCGGGTTCTCGCGGACCGGGGGCTGCTCGCCCACGACGTGGTGTGGGCGGCGGCCGGTACCCCGCATACCGTCTTCCCTCTCGATCCGGAGTCCCTGGTCAAGCATGCGGGCGCGACGGTCGTGGATGTCCGTGAGCGCACGGCCTGAGGTGGCGGCCCACAGTTCTTCGGCCGGTCTGCCCGAGGCCGCCGATCTGCGGCGGTCCGATTCCCTGGCGCGGGAGATCTTCTCGGACGTCGCCAACAAGTGGGCGTTTCTGATCATCGAGGCGCTGGGGGACCGGACCCTGCGGTTCGGGGAGCTGCGGAACGAGATCGACGGCGTCAGCCACAAGATGCTGACGCAGAATCTGCGGATGCTGGAGCGGAACGGGCTGGTCGAGCGGACGGCGCATCCCACGGTGCCGCCGAAGGTCGAGTACGCGCTGACCGAGCCGGGCCGGGCCCTGCGGGCGACGGTCTCCGCCATGTGCGGCTGGACGCAGCGGTTCCTCGGCGATATCGAGGAGGCCCGCCGCCGCTTCGACGGCTGACCGCCGCGAACCGGCGGGCGCACCGGCCAGCAGGACCGGCCCGCCCGTTCAGCCCGTACGCCGAGCCGGTACGCCGACCCGACTGTTCAGTCCGTACGCCGAGCCGGCCCGCCGGGTCAGCCGGTCCGCCGCTGGGCCCGCTCCCGGCGGGCCGAGACCGCCGAACCGGACTCCCGGCGGGCCATCCGCCGCAGTATCAGAGGGGCGAGCGCCAGGCCCGCGACCGCCCACAGGCCCAGCACCCCGGCGGCCTCCCACAGCCGCCAGGAGCCGCCGGGTTCGGCCGCCGCCGCCCCGTCGGGGAGGAGGGCGGAGCGCGTACCGTGGCCGAGCCAGTAGACCGGGGTGAACCCGGCCGCGCCCTGGGCCCAGCCCGGCAGCGCCGTCACCGGGTGGAAGATCCCGGAGACCGCGATGGTCGCGAGTACGGGCAGCTGGACCAGGCCCTGGGCGCGGCTGGAGGAGATCAGGGACCCCAGTACGGCGCCGACGGGCAGGGTCGCGAGGATGCCGAGGACGACGACCCAGCCGAGGGTCGCCCAGGCGGTCGCGCCCTCGACGGCGAGTCCGTCCACGATCAGCGCCCCGGGTACGAGGAAGATCGCCAGGTCGATCAGGAGTCCGCCGCCCACGGCGACGACCTTGCCGATGAGATAGCCGCGGATGCCGTACGGGGTGGCTCTGGCCCGGAGCAGGGTGCCGTCCTCGCGGTCGGCGGTGAGGTGCTGGCTCATCATCACCATGCCCATGGCGATGTTCATGCCCAGCACACCGGGCAGGACGAGGGTGCCGAACGGCAGCCCGGACGAGCCGAACTCCCGGTCCCGGAGCAGGAAGAGCACGATCAGCAACAGGGTCGGCCAGAGGAAGTGCGAGGTCAGATCGGCGCCGTTGGTGAAGGACTGGCGGAGTTCGATCAGCCCGCGCCCGACGCCCGCGCGCAGGACGGGGCGTCCACCCGTACGGCCGATGTCGGTGGCGACGGCGGGCGTCGTACGGCTGGTCATCGTACGGCTCCCCGCGCGGCGGCGGCCCGTTCCCCGGGCTCACCGGCGTCCCCGCCGTTCGCCAGCAGCGCGGCGTAGGTGTCGGCGAGGGACGCCCGCCGGATCTCCAGTTCGCGCAGCCCGTCGCCGTGGCGGCGGAAGAGTTCCCGGGCGAACCCGGTGGAGTCGGCGGTGGCCGCGGTCCGGCGGCGGCCTCCGGCCGTCCAGCGGACCTCGTCGGGGACGGCGTGTTCCCGGGCCAGCGCGGCGGCGGTGCCGTCGGCGACGATCCGGCCGCCGGAGAGGACCAGGATCCGGTCGGCGAGCCGTTCCGCCTCGTCGAGGTCGTGGGTGGTGAGCAGGACCGTGGTGGCCTCGTCGGCGGCGAGCCGCCGTACCAGCGTATGGAACGCGGCCCGTGCCTCGGGGTCGAGGCCGGTGGTCGGTTCGTCGAGGAAGAGGACCTCGGGGCGGCCCACCACGCCGACCGCGATGTCGAGGCGGCGGCGCTGCCCGCCGGAGAGGGTTCGGATCCGGGCGTCCGCGCGGTCGGTGAGGCCGACGGCGGCGATCAGTTCGCCGGGGTCCCGGGGGCGGGGCGTGCCGGGGGTGCCGTAGGGCGCGTAGTAGGCGCCGAGGTGGGCGAGGAGTTCCCGGACCCGCCATTTGCCGTGGTCGCGCCAGGACTGGAGGACGACCCCGGTCCTGGCGCGCCACGCCTCGTCGCCGCGGGCCGGGTCCGTGCCGAGGACCTCGACCGTCCCCGCCGACCGGGTCCGGAAGCCTTCGAGGATCTCGACGGTGGTGGATTTGCCCGCGCCATTGGGTCCCAGCAGGGCGAGGATCTCGCCCCGGTGGGCGCGGAAGGTGACGTCCCGGAGGACGTCGCGGGTGCCGTAGCGCATCCGCAGCCCCGCGACGTCGAGCACGACCGGACCACAGCCGGGGTCGGGGCCGGGGCCGGGAGGGGTACAGGGGCCGGGAGCCGGGTTCCGCCCCGGCTCCCACGGCGGCCGGACGTCGGCGCCGGAATCGTTCATCGCACTGCCCTTCTCTTCACGGTGCCGTGAAAGCTAGGGTGCGGTGCCATTCGGCGAACAGCCATACAGCGGCCGGATCGCCATGTTCCACCGGGGAGACGGCCGTTTGTTGCAACGGTGCTGATGGTGAACGCTTCGGCGGCCGTCGGACGTCCGTTGCAATGGGCTGACGGTGAAGACCGGCGGGGAAGGAGGGGCACGATGCCCGGTGGCAGGCTGACCCGGGACGAGCGGCGGCTGATCGCGGAGGCGCTGGCGGAGGGCCTGGGGTACGCGGCGACGGCCCGGCGGCTGGGGCGGCCGACGTCCACGGTGAGCCGTGAGGTGGCCCGTAACGGCGGGCCTTCCGGTTATCGCGCGGAGTACGCCCACCGGGCCACGGCCTGGCGGGCCCGCCGCTCGGGACCCGGCGGACCCCGCGACCCCGGCGACCCCGGCGGCCCGGACGACCCGGACGGCCCGGAGGACACCGACTCGGCCACCGGCCCGGGCGGCCCCGATGTGCCGGCGTTCCGGGCCGAGTTCGCCGCGTTGATGGTCGGTACGGGCCTGCCCCGGATGGCGGCCCGCGTCCTGACCGAACTGTTCCTCGCCGATGCCGACGGGCTGACCTCGGCGGAGCTGGTACGGCGGCTCCGGGTCAGCCCGGCGTCGGTCTCCAAGGCGGTCGGCTATCTGGCGCCGCTCGGCGCGGTCCGGCGGGAACGGGAGCCGGGGCGGCGGCGCGAACGGTACGTACTGGACGACGACATGTGGACCGGGGCCTGGGCATCGAGCACCCGCTCGATCACCCTCTGGGCGGAAACCGCGCGGCGCGGTACGGGGATCGTCGGCGCCGGGACCCCGGCGGGCGTCCGGCTGGACCGGATGGCGTCGCTGTTCTCCCGGCTCGCCGCCGATATGGACACCGGCCCGGTGGACCTGGCGGACGGCGAGGACGCGCTGACCGTACTCGCGGCGCTGGTCCACGCGGGCGCCCCGCTGACGGCGGACGCGCTGGCGGCGGCGCTGGGCTGGACCGGGGAGCGGGTGGTCCGGGCGATCGGAACGGCGGAGCGGCATCCCGGCCTGACGGATCCCGTCGCACCGCTGCGGGCGGCGTCCGGTACGTACACGGCGGCGGCCCGGCCGGACCGGCTCGGACCGGCCCGGCGGGCGGCCCTCACGGCGGCCGGACGGACGCCGGGGCCCGGCCCGGTACACACCCCGCATCCCTGACACCGCTCCTGCCCCCGCTTCCCGCCCGGCTCGGCTCGGCTCGGCTCGGCAGCCTCACAACCGGCCACGGCCCCCACCACCCCCACCCCACGAGTCGCACCACGCCACCCACGCCACCCCCGGCGCCATCACCCGCGCCACCCCCGTTCGAACACGCACACCCATCAACTCCCCACCGAGGAGCGGGCGTTCGACGTTTCCCGTGCGAAACGTACTCTTCCGGCCAGTTGAAGTCCCCTCAGCACGCGGAACGATCCCACACCACAACAATGTGCGCATGGCTGATGACTGGAAGCGACGGATCGACCGGCTGCACGAGAACCTGGTACGGCGCGACGACCCGGCGGCCTGGGTGACCGAGGCCGATGCCGTCGAGTCCTCGTACCGCTATCCGGATCTCCTGGTCCGCGGACCGGTGTTCGGGCTCGCCGCCCAGCACACCGGCGGCCGGGACCCGGCCCTCGGCCCCTGGCGCGACGGGGGCGACGACGGCGCGTGGCGCGTACTGAAACCCCTGATCAGCGGCTCCCCACAGGAGGCCAGGGACAGTCTGAACTCCTTCCTCTGGTTCCGCGCCAAGGACGACACCGACGACCCCCGGCTCCGCCGCAGGCTGCTCGACGCCGTCACCGTGCTGGAGAACGAGCCCGCCGACGAGATCGAGGTACTCGGCTGCCGCTACCGGGTGGTGCGCGCCGACGAGTTCGCCCGCCGGGGCGACGACGGGCTCGAACCGCCCCGCCCCACCGACCCCGAGCCCGGCAACGACCACTCGTGGGACGGCGACCGGGACCGGGTCTGGCCGGAGGTCGGGCTGGACATCGACCCCGACCGGGAGGACGGTCTGATGGCGGGGGCGATGAAGCTGGGGCTGCGCTCCTTCTCGTACTCGGGTCCCCTCTTCCCCGACCACGTCCGCCGCGATTCGGAGCTGGCGGCCGAGCGCTACCCCGATATCGCGCTGCTGCCGGTCGGCTTCAGCGTCGTCGAACTCGCGGACGGCCGGTGGACCACCCGGGGCATCCTGCTGCCGTCCCCGCACGACGCCCGGCGCAGTCTCTTCGACGGGATGAACGAGTTCTGGCCCATGCTGTACGAGTTCGACGAGGAGGAGCGCGCGGAGTACGCCCGGGTCGCCGAGGAGTTCAAGGCCGCGGGCCGGGCCGACGAGGCCAGGGTCGGCGACTCCCTCTACCGGGTCTGCCGGATCGAACGCGCGCTCCGCTGCGGCCCGGACGGGCCCGAACCGCCGCGCCCCTCCGACCCCGACGGCTGGGGCCCGATGAAGCTGCACCCGACGATGGACGACGACGGCACGCTCCACTACGACGACGAATAGGCGTCCGGGCCGTACGCGGTACGGCACCGATGGCGCGGCGGCGACGACCGCCGCGTACCGGCCCGGGGGAAGCACGGCGCAGAATACGGGGATGATCCCCAGCAACAAGATCGTCCACCGGAAGGCCGACGGCCGGCTGATCCGCGGCACCTGGCGCCCCGCCTTCATCCGCAACGGCGGCACCCACTTCCTCACCGAGCTGTACGTCTACGCCGACGGCATCGTGGACGCGTGGGGGCTGCTCACCCTCGCCGAGTTCGAGCGGAAGCTGGCATCCGGCTGGGTGGCGACGTCCCTGCCGGAGGGCGGCCGGGCGTCCGCGCACCATCTGGCGGCATGGCGGTTCCAGGAGCCGCAGACCTGGTACACGCCGGAACTGCTGCTCGCCGAGGTCCGCGACACCATCGACGAGCTGAACGGCCGCCCCGACTCGACCGGCCGGTGCCGGGCGCTGATCGATGTCTTCATGGCCGACCGCACGGAGGCCAACCGGCTCGCCGTCCGCGCCGCCTATCTCGCGATACCGGAGACGACACGGCGGTACGCGCTGGGCGACATGGACCTCAAGGACCAGCCCCTGAGGGTGCTCGCGGCGGGTGTCGGCGGCCGGGACGAGGAAATCGACGAGACCGTCACGCGGGAGGACTACGAGGAGGCGATCGGCTACTTCGCGGCGATCGGCCGGTGGGGCCCCGCCCCGGCCGGGGAACGTACCGCCGGGAAGGGCACGGCCGGACGGTTCTCCTCCGTCCATATCCCCCACTCCTACCCGCAGGGTTCGGACGACCCGGGGAAGGAAGCCCTCCGGATCACCTATCCGGCGTCCTTCGACTACGAGGGCACCACCTACCCCACGGTGGCCCACGCGTTCCTGGCCCTGTCGACGACCGACCCCGCGATCCGGGCCGCCGCCGCCGCGGCCGACACCCCGGGCCGGGCGAAGCGGCTGACCGCGGACGCCCCGCGCCCGGTGGACTGGGACCGGACCCGGCCCGCCGTGATGGCCCGGCTGCTCGACGCCAAATTCGCCCAGCACCCCGCCCTCGCGGCGATCCTGCTGGCCACCGGGGACGAGACGATCCTCTACGACGAGTACGACGACACCGACTTCTGGGGCGACAACGGGGGCCGGGGCCGCAACTGGCTGGGACGGCTGCTGGAACTCACCCGCGCGAGCCTGCCCGCCGCACCCGCACCTTCGGCGCCTGAGGACCGGACGAAGTGAGGGACCGGCGGGGACCGTGAGAGGTTTGGAACAGACCTCTGCCAACTCGCCAGTGGACCAGACCAGTTGGTGCCTCGCGTCCTAGGATGTGGCGATGCCCACCGCACCCCTTCGTGCCCTTCGTCGTGCCGTCTCCGGCCCCGTACTCGTCGCCCTCGTGGTGCTGTCGTCCTTGTCGTTGACGGGGTGTACCTCGGACGACGTGTCGCCCGTCCCGCCGGACGTGTCACCCGGGGCGAGCCGGATGGAGCCGAAACCCGCCGGAGGGCCGGGTGACATTCTCGTCGCGGGCCGGGCGGTCACCGGATCGGAACCGTCCGGCATCCCGAAGGCCCCGTTCCGCCGTACGTACACCGACGGCGAGGTCTACGCCTCCGTCACCGGCTACCGGTCCCTCAGCTTCGGGGCGGCCGGGGTGGAGAGCATCCGCAGAACCGAACTCGACGCGGGCCGGGACGTCCCCACGACCATCGACCCCGCCGCCCAGCGGGCCGCCTTCGACGGACTGCGCGGCCGCACCGGCGCGGCGATCGCGGTCGACGTCCGGACCGGGGAGATCGTGGCCCTGGTCAGCGCCCCTTCGTACGACCCCGGATCCTTCGCCGGGAACACCGGGGCCGACGCGGAGATGTGGCGGCGGCTGCAATCGGCCGAACCCCGGCCCCTGCTCAACCGGGCCGTACGGGAAGCCGAGAACCCGGGCGGGGCCGCCCATCTGGTGGTCGCGGCGGCGGCGCTGGAGAAGGGCCTGGTCCGCTCGGTCGACACCCCCACCCGCAGCCCACTGGCCTACGCCATTCCCGGCACCACCACCCGTATCAACGGCCCCTCGCCCCGGTGCGAGAACGCCGACCTGCGGATCGCCCTCAAGCACGGCTGCGGCAATGTCTTCGCGGCGCTCGCCGCCGATCTGGGCGCCGGACCCCTGGAGTCCACGGCGCGAGCCCTCGGCTTCAACGACGACAACCTGAAGACCCCCGTCCGCGCGGCCGAGAGCGTCTGGCCGAGCGATCCCCCGTCCCGGGCGGACCTCGCGCTGACGGCCAACGGACTCGCCGACGTCACGGCCACCCCGATCCAGCTGGCACTGCTCCTCGCCACCCTCTCCAACGCCGGCGCCCGCCCGGCCCCCCGCCTGCTGGCCACCCCCGACGCCCCCGCCGACACCCGGCGCGCGCTCTCCCCCCGTACGGCGGTCCAACTCTCCGGCGCCCTGTCCGCCCCCCTCACGGCCCGGGTCCCCGCCACCGGCACGACCTGGTCCCTGTCGACGGCCCACACCCCGTCGGGCCGCACCCTCGCGGTCGTCGTCACCCTCGCCGCCACGAACGACACCGCAGCCGACACCACGGCGGCCGCCACGGCGATCGCCCACCGCGTCACCGCCGGATAGCCGCCTCTACGCCCCGTCCCGCCCCGGCCCCGGAGTGGGGATCGAGACATCCTCCGGACAGGCATACACGACCCGCCCCGGCCCACTCGCCCGCTCGATGTATGCCACCTCGACCGGCGCGGTCGTCGTACGTCCGCAGACACAGCACACGGCGGACAACGCCTGCGGCGGCGGGCCGGTCAGCCCCTCCACGGTCATCGCCCCGGCCCCTCGTACGGGCCCGGCAGCCAGATCCCGCCGTCCACCACGAGCAGCGTCTTCCGCCGCGCCCGCCGCTCGTCCGCCTCACGCCGGAAGATCTCCGCGGCCTCCTCCTTGGTGGGCCCGGTCCAGGGCCGCGCCCAGGGGTCGGGCGGCGGCCCCGCCGGGAGCCCGGATGACCTCGGCCGGTCCGGGGCCCGGCGCAGCAGGCGTCGTACGAGGTCACGCATCGGCGTCCGGCTCCCCGTCCACCGCGGCACCGCCCCGGCTCCTGACCGAACCGTCGGCGACGGGGCCGGAGTCCGCGAGTGACTGCCCGAACGGCTCGTGCCCGGGATGGCGCCGCAACAGCACATCGCAGTCGGTGACCCGCGACAGATCACCGGCCGCGCGGGCCCTGCCGCGCCGGACGACCAGAGCCGCGCACAGGGTGCAACCGGGCACCGGGCTGGGGGGATCCAGCGTCGGCCGGAAGACCGCCGGAAAATGCGCGGTCGCCTTCGAAGCCACCATGGCGTCGTGTCCTTCGGGAGTGCGGTGCCCCGACACGGGCCCACGACGGCGAGTGCCGTCGTGGGCCGTGCTGGGCCGGGCACACGGCACGCTAGAAGCTCCCGGCCACCGGCCCCAGGGCCGTACCGCCCCCGGCGGGTATCCGCCTGGGACAGGGCGTCCTACCGGGTCAGCCCGAGTCGGTCGGCCAGTCGCAGTATCTCCGCGTCACGGCGCGGGGCCCGTTCCCGGAGGTCCGAGACCAGTCGGCGGGACGTGGAGTGGTACCGCATCCACTCCGGCGCCTCGGTCTCCGCCCGCAGCAGCGCCTGTTCGGCCGCGCGGTCGCGGCCGAGGTCCGCGTAGGCGAGCGCCCGGTCCACATGGAAGCGGGCCCGCCAGGTCGGCGGCATGGAAGACAGGTCGGGGATGGTCCGGACGGTCCGGAGCGCCTCCTCACCGCGGTCCATCTCCACCAGGAAGTTGACCGTGGCGACTCCCGCGTTCGTCCGCCCGAACGGGGTGGCGTACACCAGGATGTCCTTCCCCATGCTCTCGGCGGCACCGTTGACCAGCCGGAGCAGATCGTGGACCGTCCCGTGGTCCTTCCGCCGTACGGCCGCGGTGGCGGCCCGCAGCAGCAGGATGCCCCAGAGCGCCAGCTCCCGCGCGGACGACCGGAATCCCGGCTCGATCCGGTCCGCCCGGCCGAGGGCGACCCGCTCGGCATCCGCCAGCCGCCCCTGCCGGGTGAGGACCCAGGCCAGGGTGGAGACCGCCAGGGTTTCCAGACCGGGATCGTCGCACCGGCGGATCGCGGCCAGGGAGCGCTCCATCGCGGTGTAGGCGGCGTCCTCCTTGCCGAGGGCGGTGAGTGTGGTCGCCGCGATCTGATACGCCTCCGCCAGCACGGAGTTCGCGGCGGCGGCGGCCGGCCCGTCGAAGGCGTGCGCGGCGGCCCTGGCGTCACGGATCAGCGGTGGCAGCAGCACCCCGATCTCGCCCATCCGGCCCTCGCGCCGCACCGCCTCGGTCGACCGCAGGGCCGCCCGCAGCGCGTCGATTCCCGGCGGGTCCTCGGGGTCGGGCTCGTCGCCCAGGAGATCCGTCACCGGGGAGACGGCCCGCCGGAGCGCGAGGACCGACGGGGACCCCTCCGGGTCGGCCGCCCCGGACGCCTCGAAGGTGCCGGGCTGGCCCACCAGATGGCTCGGTTCCGTATCGAGGGCCCGGGCCAGCGCGTTGATGCTGGAGAGCCGCGCCGTTCGCCGCCGCCCCTGCTCCAGTTTCCGTACGACATCGATGGAGAGCCCGGCCCGCTCGGCGAGTTGCTCCTGCGTCAGCCCGCGCCGCAGTCTCAGCTCGGCCAGTCGGTCGCCCATGCCCGATTCGAAAGACACCGCCACCCCCGTCGGAAGGTCGGTCTTCCACGGTACGCCGGTCGCCCGCCCCGTATCCGGGCCTGTGGACAACGGTCACCCCGGCGCGGACCGAAGGGGGCTCGTGCCGGGTACCGGCCCGGGGACGGTACGGGAGCGGCCCCGGACCACCCCCGTACCGGCGGCGCCTACTCCGGCTCCGGCCCCGCCGTGATCGCCGCGAACGCCTGGTGGACCGCCAGCAGGCCGCCGTCGACCCGCAGGACCGTGCCCGTGATCCAGGACGCGTCGCGGGAGGCGAGGAAGGCGACCGCCGCCGCGATGTCGTCCGGTTCGCCGACCCGGCCCAGGGGGTAGACCCG
This sequence comes from Streptomyces sp. NPDC020875, assembly GCF_040641415.1. Classification (NCBI taxonomy): domain Bacteria; kingdom Bacillati; phylum Actinomycetota; class Actinomycetes; order Kitasatosporales; family Streptomycetaceae; genus Streptomyces; species Streptomyces sp. NPDC020875. Next base: position 52,441 of record NZ_JBFADP010000004.1, read on the forward strand.
TTCGGCGAGGGCGTCGAGGAGTGCCTCGCGGCCGTCCCAGTTGCCGGTGCGGATCGTGCCCGGGTTGATCTGGTTGACCCGGACGCCGCGCGGGGCCGCGTCGCCCGCCAGGGTGCGGGTCAGGGACGCCAGGCCCGCTTTGGCGGCGCTGTAGGCGTGGTTGCCGAAGTCCGCCTCGGCGTTCACGGAGCCGATGTTGACGATCGCGCCCCGGCCGCCGGCCGCCAGATGGGGCAGGGCCGCGCGGGCGGTGCGGACCGCTCCCATCAGGGTGACGTCCAGGTCGCGGCGCCACACCTCGTCGGAGTCGGCGGCGATATCGGCGTCCCAGGCGGACGCGAAGGCGTTGTTGACGACGACGTCGAGCGTGCCGAACGCGGTGACGGCCCGGTCGACGGCGGCGTCGACCTGCGCCTGGTCGGAGACGTCGCAGAGGGCCGCCTCCGCGCCCGGTATCGCCGCCGCCGCGGCCTCGACGGCGGGCCCGTCGATATCGGTGAGCAGTACCCGCGCGCCCTCGTCCGCCAGTCGGCGCGCGGTCGCCGCGCCGATACCGCGGGCCGCGCCCGTGATCAGGACCCCGTAACCCTCGAAGCGTTTCATGGGCCGAACGTACCTTCTTGATCGCCGCGTCCGGCAGTCCCGGGCGGGGCCGTGATCGGATTCCGTACGCGGCCCGCCGGGCGGCCGGTCCGCCGGGTCAGAGCGCCGAGCGGACCGCCCGGATCAGGGCCTGGGCCCGGGGGTCGGCGGTGACGCCCTTGCGAAGGCCGTTGGTGACATAGCCGAAGCCGATACCGCTGTCCGGGTCGGCGAAGCCGAGGGAGCCGCCCCGGCCGGGGTGGCCGAAGGAGCCGGGGCCCAGCAGCGGCGACGCCGGGCCGTGGAGCATATAGCCGAGGCCGAAGCGGGTGGGGACGACCAGGACCCGGTCCGGGCCCTTGGCCTCCTCGGTCCTGGCCAGGGTCAGTGTCGCGGGTGCGAAGAGCCGCGGGCCGCCGTCGACCGGGCCGAGTGTCGCGGCGTAGAACCGGGCCAGCGCGCGGGCGGTCGCGATACCGCCGGACGCGGGCATCTCGGCGGCCCGGTACGCCGGGTCGTTCTCGTCCGGCAGCGGGGCTATCACCCCGAACGCGCGCCGGGTCAGCGAATCCGGGTCCCGGTACGCGTCCGCCACCGACCGCTTGGGTCGCAGCGCCAGGCCGCCGCCCTCGGCCGCCGGGGGCTCGGCGACCGGCCCGATCCGGCCCACCCGGTGCGCCTCGGCCGCCGGGAGCCCGATCCAGAAGTCGAGTCCGAGGGGGCGGGCGATCTCCTCGGCGGCCCAGCGGCCCACGGTCCGGCCGGTGACCCGGGCAACCAGTTCGCCGAGCAGCCAGCCGTACGTCTGCGGGTGGTAGCCGTGGTCCGTGCCGGGCTCCCACGCGGGCCGCTGGGCCGCCAGCGCCGCCGGGCCGCTGACCTGGTCGACCGCCTCGGCCGGGGTCAGCGGCCGGTCGAGGGCGGGGAGCCCCGCGCGGTGCGCCAGCAGCTGCCGTACGAGCACCCGCTCCTTGCCCGCCGCCTTGAACTCCGGCCAGTACGTGCCCACCGGCGCGTCGAGGTCGATCCGGCCCCGCTGATGCAGCAGCAGCACGACGGCGGCCGTGACGCCCTTGGTCGCCGAGCGGACGATCTGCGCCGTGTCCGCGGTCCACGGCGGGGCGGGCGAGGTCGTACCGGGATCCGGATCGGCGTCCCTGGACCCCGCCCACAGGTCCACCACCTGGCGGCCGTCCCGGTAGACCGTGACCGCCGCGCCCCGTTCGCCGCGCTGTTCGAAGTTCCGGACGAAGGCGTCGCGTACCGGCTCGAAACCGTCCGCCACCGTGCCGTGAATCTCCACCACAGCCCCCTCCGTCCCCTTGTTCCCGCTTCCGTGCATCCGTCCATGGTGCAACGTCCGGGGAGGGCGCTGACTTCCAGGTCAGTCGGGACGGGCGGCGACGGCCACCACCCCCGCGGCGGCAGCCGACACGGGCAGATCGTTGAATCCGTCGGGTACATGCATGGCGGGCTCCGGATCGGTAAGGCGATCGGAATGGCGATGACGACCGAACAGGAAAGACGGGAAGGATCAAGGGCCGGGCGGGGCCGGTACAGGCCGGGAGACCCGGGAGCGGTCGGCGGAGGCGGCGAATGCGGCGGAGGCGGGCCGGAGCGGCGTGCGGGGCGAACGTACGGCGGCGGCATTGATTGTGCTCCTCCGCACATGATGCGCAAGAGCGTCGCACTCCCAGAAGAGAGCAAAGCGCGATCGAGCCCTCCCCCAAAATATGGGACATTAGAGGGTAAAGGAGACGTTGTGAGGAGCGGCCGATGTCCCCCACCACCGTCGAGGACCACGCCTGGGCCCGGGTCGTGAGCGATGCCCCCCAGTACCGTCCGGTCCGCGTCTCGATGTCGTACGAACCCGCCGACGACCCCGGGGCCGTGCGGTTCGCCTTCCCCGGCGGCACGGGGTGGACCTTCCCCCGGGAGCTGCTGGAGAGCGGCCTGCGGGGCCCGGTTCGCAGCGGTGACGTGGAGATCTGGCCGTGCGGCCGGGCCCAGGCGGTGGTGGAGTTCCACTCGCCGGAGGGGGTCTCGGTCGTCCAGTTCGACTCGACGGCGCTGACCCGGTTCCTCCGCCATACGTACGCCTCCACCGACCCGGCGGCCCCGCCGGAAGCGACCCCGCCCCCGGCCACCACCCCGGCCGTGAGCCCGCTGACGGGGACGGGAACCGACGGCGCCACCCCCCGGATGGCCTAAGCCGCACCCGAACGCGCGGACGGGCCGCACCCCACAGTGGGGTGCGGCCCGTCGCCCTGAGACCAGGGACGATCAGCGGCAGGTCAGACGCGGACCAGCTGACGGTCCTCGTCCGGGTCCTGCGGCCGGTCGGCGAGCTGCTTCTGCAGCTTCTCGCCCTCGACGTCCACATTCGGCAGCGCCTTGTCGAGCCAGCGCGGCAGCCACCACGCCTTGTCGCCCAGCAGGGCCAGGACCGCCGGGACGATCGCCATCCGGACCACGAACGCGTCGAAGAAGACCGCGATCGCCAGGCCGAAGCCCATCATCATGACCATCTGCTCACCGGAGCTGATGAAGCCCGCGAAGACGCCGATCATGATGACTGCGGCGGCGGTGACCACCCGGGCCCCGTCGCGGAAGCCGGTGACGATGGTCTCGGCGGGCCGCTCCCCGTGGACGTACGCCTCCCGCATCCGGGTGACGAGGAAGACCTCGTAGTCCATGGCGAGACCGAAGACCACACCGATCATGAAGATCGGCATCATCGACATGATCGGGCCGGGCTGTTCGACATTGAACAGATCGGCCAGCCAGCCCCACTGGTAGACCGCGACGACCGCGCCGAGCGCCGCCACCACCGAGAGCAGGAAGCCGAGGGCCGCCTTCAGCGGGACCAGGATCGACCGGAAGACCAGGACCAGCAGCAGGAACGCCAGGCCGACGACGAGCGCCAGATACGGGATCAGGGCGTCGTTCATCATCTGCGAGAAGTCGATGTTCAGGGCCGTGGCGCCGGTGATGAAGACGGCGGCTCCGGAGTCGGCCTTGAACGTCTTGCCCTCGCCGCGGATCTTCTCGACGAGCTTCTCGGTGTCCGGGGACGACGGCCGGTCCTCGGGCACCACGGTGATCAGACCGGTGTCACCCGCCGGATTCAGCCCGGCCGGGACCACCGCCGCCACACCGTCCATCTTCTCGACGGACGCGGCGACGTCGTCGACCGCCTTCTTGGGGTTCTCGCTCTTCTTGGCGTCGACCACGATCGTCAGCGGACCGTTGAAGCCGGGGCCGAAGCCGTCGGCGAGCATGTCGTACGCCTTGCGCTGGGTGGAGGCGGGCGCGGACGAGCCCTCGTCCGGCAGACCCACCTGGAGCGACGCCGCCGGGACGGCGATCAGGCCGAGGCCGACGACCGCGGTGACCAGTACGGCGACCGGACGGCGCAGTACGAACTGGGCCCAGCGGACCCCCGCCTTCGGCTTGGCGCCGGGGACGCCCTGGCCGATGTCCACCCCGGCCTTGCGGGCCTTGCGCACCTTGCGGCCGAGGATCTTGTCGCCCGCGAACCCGAGCAGCGCCGGGATCAGGGTGATCGCGATGACCACGGCGATGACGACGGTTCCGGCGGCGGCGAAGCCCATCTTGGTGAGGATGGGGATATTGACGACCGCGAGTCCGGCGAGGGCGATGACCACCGTCAGACCGGCGAAGACGACCGCGGAGCCCGCGGTGCCGACGGCCCGGCCCGCCGCGTCGTCGCGCTCCCGGCCCGCGGCCAGCTCGGAGCGGTAGCGGGAGACGATGAAGAGGGCGTAGTCGATACCGACCGCGAGGCCGATCATCGTCGCCAGCATGGAGGTGGTGGTGCCCAGGTCGAGCACGTTCGCCAGGGCGGTGATGGTGGAGATGCCGACACCGACGCCGATGATGGCGGTCAGCAGCGGCATACCGGCGGCGATCAGCGATCCGAAGGTGATCACCAGCACGATCGCGGCGATCAGGATGCCGATCATCTCGCTGGAGGCGGCGTCGTGCTCGACCATGCTGGCGTCACCGCCGAGCTCCACGGCGAGACCGGCGGACCGGGCGTCCTTCGCGACGTCGGTGAGCGACTCCTTGCTCTTGTCGCTCAGCTCCATCGAGTTGGTCTTGTACTCGACCACGATGTAGGCCGTGGAGCCGTCCTCGGAGACCGCGTCCGCCTCGAAGGGGTTCTTGACCGCGGAGATCTCGGTCGAGCCCTTCTTGAGGTCGGCGATGGCCTCGTTGACCTCGGCCTTGTTCTTGGGGTCGGTCATCTTCTGACCGGCCGGTGCCTTGAAGACCATCCGGCCGACGGCCCCGTCGGCGCTGCCTGCGCCCGGGAACCGCTCCTCCATCAGGTCGAACGCCTTCTGGGACTCGGTGCCGGGAAGGGCGAAGCCGGGGTCCTTGGGCGTGGCCGCGGAGGAGGCCGCCACCCCCGCGAGTACGAGGAGCGCCACCCATATCAGGGCGACTAGTTTGCGGCGCCTGAAGGCGGACCGCCCGAGTTTGTAGAGGAACGTGGCCACGAGGGCGTTCTCCCGTTTGGTGAGACGAACAGGGCAGGGGGAGTCGGCCCGACGACGTGAGCGGCGCGCGTCAGGTACGGGTCGTGCTGATGGTGCGGATGGTGCTGGTGGTACGTGAGCGGGGGTGGGGAAGACCGGGGAAGGGTCCGGGTGGGACGGGGCCGGGGCTCGATCCGCAGCGGGCCGGGTGGGGGGACCGGTGCCGCGGACGTCCTGGACGGGCCGGGACGGAGCCACGACGGGGAGTGGGAGGGGATCCGGTGGGGACGGGATCCGGCGCTAACAGGAGGCCCGTTGAGGGATCCCGGCCCGGGGCAGCCCCCGGTCCGGCACCCGCCGGGGCCGTTCCCGGCCGATCCTGGCCACCGGCGTTCCGGGGCGCGTCATCGCGCCTCCAGGGCCGGCAGGACCACCGCGTCCACGTACCGGGTGAGGAAATCCCGGTTGGGGACCCGGTCCTCGATCATCTGGATGGCGAAGAAGAGGCCGAACAACATATGCGGGACGAAGTCCCTGGCCGGGTTCTCCGCACCCACCTCACCGCGGTCGACCGCCCGGTCGACCACGGTCCGCAGCGCCGCCATATCGGGTTCGAGAACCTTCTTGCGCAGCGCGTCGAAGAGATCCGGGTTGGTGTGGACCGCCTGGACCAGCCCCCGGATCAGGGCGGAGTCCTTCTCCAGCTGACAGTCGTCGGTCCGCATCACCAGCGCGTGGAAGTCACCGCGGAGACTGCCGGTGTCGACCTCGTCGGCGGCGTGGCCCGAGGTGTGCTGCAGGGCGGTCGCCACCAGCTCGGGCTTGTTGTGCCACTGCCGGTAGAGCGTCGCCTTGCTGGAACGGGTCCTGGCCGCGACGGCGTCCATGGTCAGGGAGTCGTATCCGACCTCGCGCAGCAGTTCGAGCACGGCTTCGAACAGCTCGGCCTCGCGCTCGGGTGTCAGTCGGCTGCGGGACATCGGTCGGCCCCCTTTCCTCGGATCGCGTCGGGTCGGGTCGGCTCCGGCCACGCCGGGCCTTACGGCGCCGTACGGGCCTTCCACCGGACGTTTCGCCGGGGTCGGCCGCCGGGGCGCGGACCCCCCGTTCCGGGCGGCTACCGCACTCTCCCACGACCGCTTCCGAACGAAACGGTTTCGTACCCGTCCAGAGTAGGCCACGGTCAAAGCGAAACGATCCCGTTTCGACTGTGCGTTTCCTCACCCGTGCCGGACTCAACCCTCCCCCTCCGAAATGAGTTCGTCACCGCGCACGAGTTGCCTCGGCCCGCCCGGATGGAAAGCATTGGGGGGTGAGCGACGACGCGGCGTACCTCCGATATCCGCATCTCCACGGCGACTTGGTGTGCTTCGCCGCCGAGGACGACCTCTGGGTCGCCCCCCTCACCGGCGACGGCGAACCCCCGGGCCGGGCCTGGCGGCTCACCGTGGACCGGACCCGGATCGGCCACCCCCGGTTCTCCCCCGACGGCAGCCGGATCGCCTATACGACCTGGCGGAGCCTCGACCCGGAGATCCATGTGGTCCCGGTCGACGGCGGCACGTCACGGCGGCTGAGCTACTGGGGCTCGTACGACACCCGGGTCTGCGGCTGGGCCCCCGACGGACATGTCCTCGCCGTCTCCTCGCACGGCCAGCCGTTCTCGTACTTCTCCTGGGCGTACAGCGTCCCCCTGGACGGCGAGCCCGGCGGCCGGCTGCCCTGGGGGCCCGTATCGGATATCGCGGTCGCCGATGTGGCCGGGGAGCGGCAGACCCTGCTGCTGACCGGCAAGCCGCCGCACGAGCCCGCCGCCTGGAAGCGGTACCGGGGCGGGGCCATGGGACGGCTCTGGCTGCACGGGAAGCGGCTGCTGCCGGAGCTGGCGGGGCATCTGGACTGTCCGATGTTCGTCCGGGGCCGGATCGCCTTCCTCTCCGACCACGAGGGCGTCGGCAATCTCTACTCCTGTCTGCCCGACGGCTCCGATCTGCGGCGCCACAGCGACCACGACGCCTTCTACGCCCGGCACGCCGCCGGCGACGGCACCCGGGTGGTCTACCAGTGCGCGGGCGAGCTGTGGATCGTGGACGACCTGACCGTGCCGGACGCGGTGCCGCGCCGGATCGGCGTACGGCTCGGAGGGCCGCGCACCGGCCGCCGGACGTATCAGATCCCGGCCTCGGACCATGTCGACGGGATCTCCGTGGACGCCACCGGGCGGGCCAGCGCCGTCTCGGTGCGGGGCAGTCTGTACTGGCTGACCCACCGCGACGGACCGGCCAGGACCATCGCGGACACCCCCGGGGTCCGGGTCAGGATGCCGGTGATGCTGGGGACCGGCGGCCGGGTGGCGTATGTGACGGACGCCGACGGCGCGGACGCGGTGGAGATCGCGTATCTGCCCCGGGCGACCGGGGAGCGGGCGCCGAGACGGCTGGCGTCGGGCGAGCTGGGTGTGGTCCGCGAGATGGTGTCGGACCCGCAGGGGAAGCGGCTCGCGGTGGCTTCGCACGACGGGCGCCTGCTGCTGCTGTCCGTAGAGGAAACAGCGGAGACAGCAGAGGCCACGGACGGAGCGGAGGCAGCGGAGAAGCCCGGGAAAGCAGAGAAACCAGAGAAAGCAGGGAAGGCAGAGAAGGCAGAAAAGGAGGCGAAGGCCGGGAAGACCGCCAAGGCGGGCAAGACCGGAAAGGCCAAGAAATCCGCGAAGGACACGAAGGACACGAAGACGGCCGCCGCGGAGACGACGGCCGCCCCGACCGTCACCGGCGCGGTAACCGGAACGGACGGCACCGGCGGCACGGACGAGGCGGACGGCGGTGTCGTCCAGCTGCTCCGCTCCCTCAACGGCCCCGTCACCGATCTCGCCTTCTCGCCCGACGGCGCCTGGCTCGTCTGGTCCCAGCCCGGGGTGGGCCGCACCCTGCGCCAGATCCGCATGGCGCGGATAAAGGACCGTACGGTCGTGGACGTCACCAACGGCCGGTTCGAGGACGAGAACCCGGTCTTCACCAGCGACGGCCGCTATCTCGCCTTTCTCTCCTGGCGCGGCTTCGACCCGGTCTACGACGTCCATACCGGCGATCTCTCCTTCCCGCTGGGCTGCCGCCCCTATCTCGTACCGCTGTCGTCGGCGACACCGTCGCCGTTCGCCCTGCTGCCCGACGGGCGGCCCGCCGCCGGTGGGCTCGATCCGCTGGACGAGCCGGAGCCCGCGGCCGACGGCACGGGCGGCGGCCCGACCGGCGGGGGTGGAGGCGGCAGTACGGTCGTCGTGGAGACGGAGGGCCTGGAGAGCCGGGTGACCCCGTTCCCGGTCGCCGCGTCGAAGTACTCGGCGCTCCATCCGGTCAGCGGCGGCGGTCTGGTCTGGCTGCGCTGGCCGATCTCGGGCGCCCTCGGCGAGACCTTCGCCAACCCGGCCGACACCTCGGGCCGTCCCACCCTGGAGCACTTCGACATCACCAAGGCGCGCCGGAACGAACTCGTGGACCATCTCGACTGGTTCGCGGTCAGCGGCGACGGCAGCCGGCTGGTCGTGGTCGACGAGGGCGAGCTGCGGGCCCAGCCCGCCACCGAGTCGGGCGACGGCGACGCCACGGTCTATATCGACCTCCGCCGGATCCATCACGAGGTGGAGCCGCCCGCCGAGTGGCGCCAGGCGTACGCGGAGGCCGGGCGCCTGGTCCGGGCGTACTTCTGGGACCCGGGGATGAGCGGGGTCGACTGGCGGGCCGTACTCGACCAGTACCGGCCGCTGCTGGACCGGGTGGCGTCCCCGGACGAGTTCGCGGATCTGCTGCGGGAGGTCTTCGGCGAACTGGGCACCTCGCACGCCTATGTGATCCCCGCCCGCCGCAACGAGGGGCCCGCGCACTATCAGCGGCCCATGGGCCTGCTGGGGGCGAATCTGGTCCGCCGCGACGACGGCTGGACGGTCCGGCGGATCCTGCCGGGCGACTCGTCGGACTCCAAGGCCCGTTCCCCGCTGGCCGGTACGGGCATCCGCGAGGGCGCCGTCCTCACCCATGTCGACGGCCGCCCGGTCGACCCGGTCGCCGGTCCGTTCCCGATGCTGTCGGCGGCGGGCGGTACGACGGTCGAGCTGACGTTCCGACCCGCCGACGGCGGTACGGGTACGGCTCCCGCGGCCCGGCGGGTCGCGGTCGTCCCGCTGATCGACGAACGGCCGCTGCGCTACCAGGACTGGGTGGCCAAACGGCGTGAGGTGGTCCGGGAGCTGAGCGACGGGCGGTGCGGCTATCTGCACATCCCCGACATGGGCGGCTCGGGCTGGGCGCAGTTCAACCGGGATCTGCGGCTCGAAGTGTCCCGTCCGGCGCTGATCGTGGACGTCCGGGGCAACGCGGGCGGCCATATCAGCGAGCTGGTGGTGGAGAACCTGACCCGGAGGATCATCGGCTGGGACCTCACCCGGGACGCGCGGCCCGTCTCGTACGCCTCCAACGCGCCGCGCGGCCCGGTGGTCGCCCTCGCGGACGAGGCGACGTCGTCGGACGGCGACATGATCACGGCGGCGTTCAAGCTGCTGGGCATCGGGCCGGTGGTGGGCACCAGGACCTGGGGCGGGGTCGTAGGGATCAGCGGCAGCCACCGGCTGATCGACGGTACGGCGATCACCGTGCCGATGAACGCGGCCTGGTTCGACGAGTACGGCTGGTCCGTGGAGAACTACGGGGTCGAGCCCGATCTGGAGGCGCTGCGGACGCCCCTCGACTGGGCGGAGGGCCGGTACGCGGGCCTGGACGACGCGGTACGGGTGGCGCTGGAGATGCTGGAGAAGAACCCGGCACAGGTTCCGCCGGGGTACGACCGCGTACCCGACCTCAGCCGCCCGCCGCTGCCGCCCCGGCCGGGCTCCGGCTCCGGCTCCGGCTCCGGGCCGAAAGAGCGCGCGAGTGGCACCCGGGGCACCCGTAAATCAACCGCGAAGGTCACCCGAAAGAGAGGCGGAAAGCCGGAATAGCCGTACGGGACAAGCCCGTTGTACGGCCATGACCTCTTCTGCGAACCATGGCAGGCTCGGCCCGATCGGCGTCTGGACCCTGGACATCCGGGCCGAGCCGGACTCCTCGGAGCTGACGGCGGAGACGGCCGAGGCCGTCGCCGAGCTGGACGAGCTGGGATTCGACACGCTCTGGATCGGACGCAGCCCCTCGATCGCCGAGGTCGCGCCGGTCGTGGCGGCGGGCCGCCGGATCAAGGTGGCGACGGGCATCCTGTCGATCTGGCAGCACGACGCGGCGGACGTGGCGGCGGACGTCGCCCGGCTCGAGGAGTCGGCGCCCGGCCGGTTCTTCCTCGGACTCGGCGTCAGCCATGAGAAGTTCACCCCGGGGTACGCGAAGCCGTACGGGGCGATGGTGGCGTATCTGGACGGTCTGGACACCGCCCCCGTGCCCGTCCCGGCTGAGCGGCGGCTGCTGGCGGCGCTCGGCCCGAAGATGCTGCGGCTCTCCGCCGACCGGGCCGGGGGCGCGCACCCCTATCTGGTGACCTCGGGCCAGATCGCCGAGGCCAGGGAGCTGCTGGGCCCTGATGCCGTGATCGCCCCGGATCTGAAGGTGGTGCTCGAACCGGACCTGGACCGGGCCCGGAGCATCGCCCGGGAGAACCTCTCCTTCTATCTGGAACTGCCGAACTATCTGCGCAGCTTCGAGCGGGCCGGGTTCTCGGCGCCGGACTTCGTGGACGGCGGCTCGGACCGGCTGCTGGACGCGGTCTTCGCCCTCGGTGACGTGGACCGGGCCCGGCGGAAGATCGAGGAGTTCCGGTCGGCGGGCGCCGACCATGTCGCCCTCAATGTGATGACGGGCGATCAGGGCCTGCCCCGCCGTCAGTGGCGTGATCTGGCGGCGGCGCTGGAACTCTCCTGACGGGACTCCTCAGCCGGGGAGCGGGGCGTGGCCGCGGTCCCCGGGTCCGAGGAACGTCCGTACCAGTGTCCGCAGTTGTGCCGTGACGGCGTCCGGCGTCTCGACCGGGGTCATATGTCCGGCGCCGGGCAGCAGGACCAGCTCCCGGCAGTCGGGCAGCCGCGCCGCCAGCCGGTGGGCGTGTACGGGCGGGCTGAGCCGGTCCGCCGTACCGGCCAGCACGATCGCGGGTACGGTCAGCTCCGCCACGTTCGCCGTCAGGTCGAGGGTGTCCAGTACCCGCCCCCAGCAGGCCCGGACGATCCTGGGGCAGGCATGGACGATCCGGGCGCACTCGGCGACCTGGGCCGCCGTGGCGGCCGGGCTCAGGGCGGCGTACCGCAGCAGACGGCGGGCGAGCGGGTTCACCGGCCCGAGCGGCGCCCCGGACCGCAGGACCGCCCGGGTGATCCGGCCCCGCAGCGGCCCCCGGACCGTCCCCGGCACCACCGTGGACTCGTCGACCAGCCGCGCGAAGCCGGTACTGGCCAGCAGGACGGCGGCGGTGTGCGCGGTGAAGGCGGGGCGGCCGGCCGCCGCCATGATGGTCATGGCGCCCATCGAGTGCCCGGCGACGACGGCCCGTTCACCGGGGGCCAGGGTGGCGCGCAGTACGGCTTCGAGGTCGTCGGCGAGGAATCCCGTACCGACCCGGCCCATCGGGGTGCGGCCGTGGCCCCGCTGGTCGTAGCAGATCACGCGGTGATCGGCGGAGAGCGCGGCGATCTGCGCGGACCAGAAGCGGGTCGAGCAGGTCCAGCCGTGGGAGAGGACCACGGCGGGCGCGTCGTCGGGGCCGTGGACCTCGACATGAAGCGGGGTGCCGTCGGCGGACTCGGCCGTACGGTACCGGCGGCGGGCGCCCTCGCTCATACGGCGGCCTCCTCGGGTGTCTCCCCGGCGGTCTCCCCGGCAGGCGGGGGCTTCTCTGCGGGCGGGTCCTGAACAGGCGTGGCCCGCGCGGCGGGCGGCGCCGGTTCGGCGGGCGCGCGGCGCAGGATCTCGTACTCCCCCGGGTCGACCTCGCGCACCGCCCGCCGGAACCCGGTCGCGGACCCGGGCCAGAGCGTCGTGTTGCGGCCGGACTCGTCCAGATACCAGCTGTCGCAGCCGCCGGTGGTCCAGACGCTCTTCCGCATCCGCCGGTCGAGGAGTTCCCCCCAGGCTGCGACGGCCCCGGCCCTGGCGACCAGCGCCCGCCCCGGCCCCAGCCGGGACAACCGCCGCAGATAGTCGGCGAGATAGTTCAGCTGCGCCTCGATGATCAGCACCATGGAGGTGTTCCCGACGCCCGTATTGGGCCCGATGACCGTCAGCAGGTTGGGGAATCCGTCCACGGCCGTGCCGCGCAGCGCCCGTACGCCGCCCTTCCAGTGGTCCGCCAGCAGTACGCCGCCGATGCCCCGGATCCGCTCGGCGACGGGCATCCCGGCGGTCCGGAAGCCGGTACAGAAGACGATGACGTCCGCCTCGGTCTCCGTACCGTCGGCCGCGATCAGGGTCGAGCCCCGGATCTCCGCCAGCGCCGAGGGAACCAGGGTCGTATTGGGCCGGGTGAGGGCCGGGTGGAAGTCGTTGGAGAGCAGGATCCGCTTGCAGCCCATCCGGTACGAGGGGGTGAGCGCGGCCCGCAGCTCCGGGTCCCGGACGTGCCGGGCCAGCTGGGCGCGGGCGATGTCCTCGCCGCGCCGCATCCGGCCGGGGTGCCGGGTGAAGGAGCCGACGAGGAGTTCCCGTACGGCCCAGAGCGCCGCGCGGCGCGCCTTCGCGGTGGCCGGAACACGGCGGTGCAGCCACCGTTCCACCGCCGTGACGGGCCGGTCGCCCTTGGGCAGAACCCAGCTCGGGGTGCGCTGGAACACCATCAGCCGGGCGGCCTCCGGCTGGATCCTGGGCACGATCTGCACGGCGGAGGCGCCGGAGCCGACCACGGCGATCCGTTGGCCGCGCAGTTCGGCGCCGTGGTTCCAGCGGGAGGAGTGGAAGATCTCGCCGGGGAAACCGTCGATGCCCGGGATGTCCGGGATCCGGCCTTCGGTGAGGGGACCGGCGGCCGAGACCACGACATCGGCGGTGAGATCGCCGCCGGTCGTCTCGATCCGCCACAGGAGCGCGTCCTCGTCCCAGGTCATCATCCGCACGTCGTGGTGGAGGCGGAGCCGGGACCGGAGGCCGAAGTCGTCCGTGACCCGTTCCAGATAGGCCCGGATCTCGTCCCGCCCGGAGAAGACCCGGCTCCAGTCGGGGTTGGGTGCGAAGGAGAACGAGTAGAGGTGCGAGGGTACGTCGCAGCCCGCGCCCGGGTAGTCGTTCTCCCGCCAGGTGCCGCCGACGGCACCGGCCCGTTCGAGGATCACGAAGTCGGTGACGCCCTCCCGGCGCAGCCGTATCGCCGCGCCGAGTCCGCCGAAGCCCGCGCCGATGACGGCGACCCGGACGTGCTCGGGGGTGTTCGGGGCGTCCGGACCGCCGTCCGGCTGCCGCTGTGGGCTCATGGCGCCTCCCGGGATCCCCGACGGGTACGGATGGGAACGCGCCGCGGGTCCGGGCGGGACGCGATGGCGCCCGCCGTCCCTCACCGGCGCGATCCGAGCCTAGGACAGTTCCCTACCGACTGGTAGGGCGTGACCCCGGAAAGTGACGAAGGCCGCCCCGGGGGCTGCCGGGGGCCGCCCGGCCCGCCGGACCCCGGCCGTGTCACCGCCGGGCCGCCCGGCCCGCCGGAACCCCGGCCCCGTCAGCCCTGCTCGTACACCACCGTCACCGGCGCGTGGTCGCTCCACCGCTCGCCGTGGGTGGCGGCCCGCTCCACCACGGCCTTGGCGGCGCGTCCGGCCAGTCCCGGCGTGGCGACCTGGAGATCGATCCGCCAGCCCGTGTCGTTGTCGAAGGCGCGGCCCCGGTAGGACCACCAGCTGTACGGACCCTCCTGGTCCGGGTGGAGGGCGCGGACCACGTCCACGTACCCCGCCTCGTCGTAGACCTTGGAGAGCCACTCCCGCTCCTCGGTGAGGAAGCCGGAGGACTTGCGGTTGGCCCGCCAGTTCTTGAGATCGGCCTCGCGGTGGGCGATGTTCCAGTCGCCGCAGACCACGACCTCCCGGCCCGCTGCGGCGGCCCGGGCGCGCAGGGCGACCAGATAGGTCAGGAACTCGTCCATGAAGCGGTACTTCTCGTCCTGCCGCTCCGTGCCGACCTCACCCGACGGCAGATACAGACTGGCGACCGTCACACCCGGAAGGTCCGCCTCCAGATACCGTCCGCTGTCGTCGAACTCCGCCGACCCGAACCCGGTCCGTACCGCGTCGGGCTCCCGCCGGGTGTACAGCGACACCCCGGCCCGGCCCTTCGCGGCGGCGGGCGCGTGCGCGGCGAACCAGCCCTCCGGCTCCCGCAGGGACTCCGGCAGCTGCCCCGGCTCGGCCCGTACCTCCTGGAGGCAGACCACATCGGCCGCGGTCGCGGCGAACCACTCGACGTAGCCCTTCTTCGCGGCGGCGCGGAGCCCGTTCACGTTCACGGAAGTCACGGTCAGCATCCCGGCAGCCTAACCCGCCCCGGGGACCGGTAACCGGACGGCGGCGGCCCGTCACCGAACCCCGGAACCGTACGATGAACTGCATGGACATCCGCAGGGTCGCCTTCGACCACCCCGACGCCGTCAAGCTCGACGACGAGGTGCGGCTCGAATACATCAAGCTCTACGGCCCCGAGGACGGCGGCGACGCCACCCCGCTCGACGCCACCATGTTCGACCCGCCGCACGGCATTTATCTGATCGCCTACGACGGCGAAACGGGCGAACCGCTGGCGACCGGCGGCTGGCGGTCCCAGGAGGACAACCCCGAGGGGTACGCCGACGGGGACGCCGAACTCAAGCGGATGTACGTGGTCCCGAGGGCCCGCGGCCGGGGCCTGGCCCGGCTGATCCTGGCCGCCCTGGAGGACGACGCCCGGTCGGCGGGCCGGGACCGCATGGTGCTGTCGACGGGCTCGGCCCAGCCAGAGGCGATCGCGCTCTACGCGTCATCGGGCTACGCCCCGGCGACACCCTTCGGCCACTACCGCCACCACGACGACGTCCGCTGCTTCGCCAAAGCCCTGTAGCCCCCTCCCCCGGACCCGTCCCGTCACCCGCCCCCTCCGGGGGACCGAGGAACCGCGCGAACGACCACCACCGCCGTTGCCGGGCGAACCGCCCGGCCGAGGAGGACATCGCGTATGACCACCAGTGACGACGACGCCGGTACGACTGACGCGGGTACGACTGACGCCAGTACGACCGGCGCCGGTACGACGGGCTCCGGCGGGCCCGGCTCCGGTACGACAAACGCAGGTGTGGCCGACACCGGTACGACAAGTACCGGAGCACCCGACACCCCCGCCGCTTCCGCCGCCCCCACCCCCGCCGACCGCTTCCTGATCGCCCGGATGGGCTTCGGCAGCATGGCGGCCCAGACCCTGCGCGCGGCCGTCCGGCTGCGGGTGGTGGAGCTGATCGGCGACAAGCCGCGCCCCTCCGACGAGATCGCCGCCGAGGCCGGAACGGCGCCGCAGCCCACACTCCGGCTGCTGCGCGCCCTCGCGGGCATCGGCCTGCTGCGGGAGCACTCCCCCGGCGTCTTCTCGGTCACCCCGGCGGGCACGCTCCTCGACCCGGGGCACCCCGAATCCCTCACCGCCTTCGTCCGGACGTTCACCGATCCGCTGATGACCCGGGCCTGGGAGCGGCTCGACGACAGCGTCCGTACCGGCGAGATCGCGTTCGACCAGATCTTCGGGACGGACTTCTTCGGCCATCTCGCCCGCCACCCCGAACTCTCCGCCGACTTCAACGCGGCGATGAGCCAGGCGAGCAAGGCCACGGCCGCCGTCCTGCCCGGCGCCTACGACTTCGGCCGCTTCACCCGGGTCACCGACGTCGGCGGCGGCGACGGCACCCTGCTGGCCGCCGTCCTCACCGGCCACCCCGGACTGACCGGCGCGGTCCTCGACACGGCGGAGGGCCTGGCCGACGCGGACCGCAATCTGACCGAGCGGGGCGTCCGGGACCGCTGCGAGCTGCTGACCGGTGACTTCTTCCGTACGGTCCCCGAGGGCTCCGACCTCTATCTGTTGAAGAGCGTGCTGCACGACTGGACCGACGACCAGGTCGTCACGATCCTCACCCACTGCCGTACGGCGCTGCCGCCCGAGGGCCGGATCCTGATCGTGGAGCCGATCCTCCCGGAGGTCGTGGACCCGGCGGCCGGTACGCCCTATCTCAGCGATCTCAACATGCTGGTGAACGTGGGCGGCCGGGAACGGACCCGGACGGACTTCGACGAGGTCTGCGGCCGGGCGGGGCTCGCCGTCATCTCGGTCACCCCGCTTCCGCAGGCACCGCCGTTCAGCCTGATCGAGACGGCGACCGCCTGACCCGCGGGCTCAGCGGGCGGCCGGGCCGGGGGTCCGGCCGCCACGGGCACACGTTCAAACGGGGGCCGGGCCGACCGCCGAGCAGACGGGGGCCGGGGGGCCGAGGCCGCCCGCCCGCCCGCCCGCCCGAGCGCATGTCACGCCCGCGCCCGGGCACACGGCTCAGGCGGCCCCCCGCACCCGCTCGACCCGCCCCACCCGCCCCACCCGCTCACCGCGGCCGGAGGCCAGCAGCCCGGCGAGGGCGCTCCGGCTCGACCGCAGCGTCGCGATCCGGTCGTCCAGCTCGCGCAGCTGCTCCTCCAGGGTCCGGGCGACACACTCGTTCAAGGCGGGCCCGGGCCCCTCCACACAGGGCAGCACCTCACGGATGACCCGGGTGGGCAGCCCGGCGTCCAGGAACGTCCGGATATGGCCGACGACGGCGGGCGCGTCAGCACCGTAACGGCGATGGGTCCCGACCCGGTACGGAGTCAGCAGGCCCTGCTCCTCGTAATAGCGCAGCAGCCTCGGACTGACCCCGGTCACCCCTGCCAGCTCCCCGATCCGCATCCCCGCACCCATATCCATCCCCTCTACGCCCCCGCCCGCGCGGCCCTGTGTGACGTCCGCCACGACACTTGAACCTCACACCGATGTGAGGTCCTACGGTCCCAACATGACCACCGCACCCCACCATTCCACCCCCGCCCCGGCCTCGCCGTATATCACCCGGCTCAACGGACACCCGGCCGGCGCCGACGACTTGGCCCCGCTCGCGTTCGCGGGCTATGCCCACTTCACCGCCATCCAGGTCCGCGACGGCCGGATCCGGGGCCTGGACCTCCATCTGGACCGGCTGCGCCACGCGTCGGACGAGCTGTTCGGCCGAGCGCTGCCCGACGAACGGATCCGCGAACTCCTGCGGGACGCCCTGGCGGCGGGCCCCGCCGACCTGTCGCTGAAGGCGACGGTCTACTCCCGGGACGGCGAGTTCACCCCCGCCGACCCGGAAGCCACCCTCGATCTGCTGATCTCCACGGCCCCGCCCGCGACCGGCCCCGAGGGCCCGCTGTCCCTGGCGGTCGTCCCCTACGAGCGACCCGTCGCGGGCATCAAGCACGTCGGCGAGATCGCCAAGACGTACTACCCCCGGCAGCTCGCGGCCCGGGGCTTCGACGACGTCGCCTTCGTCGACCGCGCGGGCCGGTTCAGTGAGGCGTCGATCTGGAATCTGGTCTTCTGGGACGGCCGGACCGTGATCTGGCCGGTGGCGGAGATACTGCGCGGCACCATGATGGGCACGGTCCGCCGGGGCCTGACCAGGCTGGGCATCCCCCAGGAGGACCGCGAGGTCACCCCCGCCGACCTGCCGTCCCTGACGGGCGTCGCGGTACTGAACTCCTGGACCCCCGGGGTCGCGGTCCACCGCGTGGACACCACCGGGATCCCCACACCCCCGGAGTTCCTCGACGTACTCCACCGCGCCCACGCGACGGAACCCCCGGTCGCCCCCTGAGACCCGGCGGGCTCAGCCCGCGTAGTGCCCGGCGATCTCGTCGCTGGTGGTCACCCAGACCCCGGGGTGGTTGGTCACGTACTCCAGCGCCTCGTCCAGATAGCGGCTGCGGAACGGCTGCCCGATCACGAAGGGGTGCAGCGCCAGCGCCATCACCCGCCCGCTGTCGGGTGTGGCGTCGGCGTACAGCCGGTCGAGCTGATCCCTGACGATCCGCACGAAGTCGGGCCCGGTGGTGCCCTTGCCGACGAAGATCCCGATGTCGTTCAGCTCCACCGAGTACGGCACGCTGATCACCCCGGGGACGTTCAACCGGTACGGCTGGTCGTCGTTGGTCCAGTCGAGGACGTACCCGAGCCCCAGCTCGGCCAGCAGCTCCGGCGTCCGGAACGTCTCGGTCAGCGCGGGGCCCATCCAGCCGCGCGGTCGCTGCCCGGTGGTCCGCTCGATGGACTCCACCACCTCCGTCAGATACCGCCGCTCCTCCTCGACCTCCATCCCCGCCTGAAAGGTCGAGTTGTCCCGCCCGTGCGCGAGCCACGCCCAGTCCCGCTCCCGCCCGGCCCGGACGATCTGCGGATACCGCTCCCCAGCGGCCGAGTTCAGCAGCGCGCTGGCCCGTACGCCGTACCGGTCCAGGCTCTCGATCACCCGCCAGATCCCCACCCGGGGCCCGTAGTCCCGCCACCCGTAGTTCAGCGGATCGGGCGTCAGCCCGGCCGTCCCGGCGAACGTACTGGTGGACGGCTTGTCGACCCGGTAGTGCTCCACATTGAGCCCCACATAGAACGCGACCCTCGCCCCACCGGGCCACCGCAGCGGCTCCCGCTCGGTGATCGGGCTGTAGTCGTAGAGCGTCTGATCCATCGTCATAACCCCTCGTGTGATCCGCCGACTCGGCCCTCCTAGACTCGAACCCTCACATCTGTGTGAGGGTCAACGCGCCCCGACATGAGGTGGATCACATGCGTATCGGCGAACTCTCCCGCCTCACCGAGACATCCCGCCGACTGCTGCGCTACTACGAGACCCAGGGCCTGATCGCCGCCGCCCGCACCCCCAACGGCTACCGCGACTACGACCCCCGCAACGTCGCCCGCGTCCGCCAGATCCGCGGCCTCCTCGACGCGGGCCTCCCCACCCGCATCATCAAACAGATCCTCCCCTGCCTGGACCAGCCGACCACGATCTACTTCCCCAACCCCACCCCGGAGATGCTGGCCACCCTGGAACACGAACGCGACCGCATGACGACCCGCATCGAGGTCCTCACCCGCAACCGCGACGCGATCTCCACCTACGTCACCACGGTCCGCACCCGCGCCCGGATCCCCGCCCCGCCGGAGGACTGAACCGCCCGGTCGGCGCGGCCATTCCGCCGAGCCGGACTGCACGGGTGGACACCCGTCGGCCCTGCGCCGACGGCTCCGGCGACCAGTACGCAGTGGTGTTCGACCCAGACTGACCCGTGGAACGGTCGCGTCGCTGTCCGCCACTGCGGACTTCCAATGGGTTGCCTCGCAGGCCCGAAACCTCGGCTACACGATCCAGGACGAACCAACGGCGTGAAAAGGGCGGCGATCCACCCGGGCAGTAACCTGCGGCAGATATGAACGGGAGGGACAGGATGAGCAGTACGGACGACGCAACCGGCAATCCACTCCGCGCCTTTCTCAAGACCTTGGAGAGAGGTGAGGTGCGCAACGGGGTGGTCTCTTCCGTCGTCGGCTTCGGCGCCTTCATCGACATTGGCGGAGGCGTCGACGGTCTGGTGAACGCGGCAGAGTTGTCCTGGCTGCGCTATGACCACCCGACGGAAGTGGTGAAGACGGGGCACGAAGTCACCGTCGTGGTACTGGACGTCGATCTTGACCGTGAGCGCGTGTCTCTTTCCTTGAAGGCTCTGCAGCCCGACCCCTTCAAGGGATTCGCCCATACACATCTTGGCAGGGTGCTGCCGGGCCGAGTAACCAAGCGCGTTCCGTTCGGGGTGTTCGTCCGCGTTCAGGACGGCATCGAGGGACTGATCCACTCATCCCAGCTCATCGAGCAGGCCATCGGCACACCCAGAAATGAGTTGCAGGTGGGCGACGAAGTCGTCGTCGAGATCACTGGGATCAACCTCTCGCTTCGTAGGGTCTCATTGGCCCTGAGGCGGTGAAGAATTATGTCCGCTCGCGATCGTCCAGCAGCCAGAAGGATTCCCAGACGGAAGCCGAGTCCTGGGGCCGGGGGTGTGCACGAGTACTGATGAGCTTGCGCCGACAAGAGGCCCTGAAGATCGTTCCTCGCGGTGTCGAAGATCGTCCCCCAGCCTCCAGAACGGAACCGGTCGCCGCCGCTGGCCACTCGCGAGGCGAGTAGCCGACCCACTGCCCCGCGCCCCCCTTTCGGGCGATAGCGCCCGGGGTGAGTTTCGAAGTAATTTCAAAGTCATGGGTACCGAGAGCGCCGCCGTGAACTTCTCCGAGCTGGTGAACAAGAACAAGCAGACGCTTGCCCGGCTCCAGGAATCGCCGAGACTGCTCCTGCACCGCAGAGACGGCGAGGATCTGGTCCTCACCACCGCGGTGCGGGCGGAGCAGGACCAGACCGTGGTGTCGGCAGCCACCCGGATGCTGGTGGCGATGGCGCGACGGGAACCCGGGAGCATGGAGCTGCTCCTGGACATACTGCCGGACGCGTTCCCGTGGGTCCGTTTCCTGCCCGAGCCCGATCTGCACGCCTTCGCCGTCGAACTGGTCGACACCATGCGTGCCGCCGACTCCCTCGGCAACAGCGCGTCCGTCGCCCAACTGCTCATCGCCTGGCAGCACACCGCCGAGGTCTACTCCGACCCCGAGCTTCTGGCCGCACTGACCCATGACCACGGCGAAGACTACGGCCCGGCGCCCGACCCGCGGGACGCCGTATGACCACGGGTCGCGGCGACCGCGCCGCACCCCCGGCACCGGACGGCCACTGGGAGGTCCGCTTCGCCGACGCAGCGGCGGCCAAGGGCTGGGAGAGCCTCGCGCAGCAGGCCCGGGAGAACACCTACCGCGCCTGGATCACCATGCGCACCGCCCCCAGACCGGCCACCGGGACTCCCCGGCACCACCGCCTCAAGGGCGGTCTGGCGCACGGCACCCACCGCGGGCAGACCTGCGAGCAGTGGCAGATCGAAGTGACCGGCGGCGGTCGTATCTGGTACCTCCTCGACACCGCCCGGGAGACTTGCTGGATCACCTTCGCAGGTACGGGGCATCCGCGAGCCACGGATTGACGCTGAACCCGTACAGCCGGGTAGTGATCGTCCCCCGGGGACGGGAATCGGTTCCCGATCTCAGGTGTGGCGGTGATACGCCTTGTTGGCGATGCGCCATCCGTCGTCGGCGCGGATGAGCAGGAAGATGTCGGTGAACGTGTCCGCGCCGTGCGAGAGCGTCATGGTGGCGGTCGCGACGGTGCCGTGGATGTCGATGGTGTCGATGCGGCGGGTGCGGGTCGGTTCGTCGGGGGCCGGCCGGCCTCGGAAGAGGGTGCAGTACTCGTCCAAGGGCCAGGAGACGAATGCGCCGTCCCGGATCCCTTCGATGTGGGCGGTGGGAAGGAACGCGTCGCGGAAGTGGGTGGAGTCGCCGGTAGCGTGCCCGCGGATATAGGCGCGGAGCGGTTCGAGTACGGCGTCGTTCGCGGCGGGGACCGTGGCGGCGACGGCGATATCGGCCTCGGGGGCGGCCGAAGGGTCGGTCAGGCCGGTCGCGCTGCGCAAGGGGGCGTCCGACGCGGCGGCCAGCAGCGACATGTCCTTGGCCAGCGCGCCGATCGTGAATTCGGCCATGGCGGCCATGGCGTCGGTCGGCTCGTCGAGGAGGAAGCGTCGCTTGCGGGTCACGAGGGCGCCGAGCTGGCCGAGTTCGAGTACGTCCAGCGTCTGGGTACGGGGCAGGCCGAGGGCGTCGGCCTGCCGCAGTGAGTCACGCAGCGCGAGGACGGCTCCGGCGAGGCTGCTGTTGGCGATCAGCTTGAGGGCGGCGGCGGTGGAGGCGTCGTCCGCGAGCCGTACGGTTCCCAGCGTTTCCAGAACCGGCCGGACTCGGTCGAGTGCGTCCTGGTCGGCGGCGGCAAGGATCCGCAGGGCGCCGGAGGCGGCTGCCGACACCGAGCCGAGCAGGGGCGCGTGGACGTACGACGGGCCGAGTTGCCGGGCCAGCCTCGCCGCTTCGGCGGGGGCGATGGTGCTGGTGTTGAGCACGATCGTGTCGGTGCGCAGCGAGTCACGGACGTCGTCGAGGACCTGCTGACAGGCCGGGCCGTCGAACAGTGCCAGCAGGACGAGGTCCGCCCGGGCCACCGCCTCCTTCGGGTCGCCGGTCGTTTTGACGGTGCCTGCTGTGCGCCCTGAGCGGGTCCAGCCGACGACGTCCCAGCCCTGGGTGGCCAGGTGGTTCGCGATCGCGCCGCCCATGCGCCCCAGACCGAGTACGGCGATTGTCTGCGGTGTGGTCATGATCGCCACAGTGGCGCACCGCGATGACTGCGACAAGCGCAGATTCGGCATGCCCGCCCTGCGGGACTCGCATATCGACTGGGCATACTGCCCGCCATGGATCTGACCGTGTGGCGGGCCTTCGTGACGGTGTGCCGGGTCGGTTCGCTGTCGGCGGCGGCAGCCGAGCTGAATCACACGCAGTCGGCCGTCTCGCGGCAGATCGCCGGGCTGGAACGGCAGCTCGGCGTGCCTTTGGTGGAGCGGCACGCGCGTGGTGTGCGTCCGACACCGGCCGGTGAGGTGTTCCGGCGCCATGCGCTGGCCACGCTCAACGAGGCCGACCGCGCCGTTCGCGCGGTACGGGATGTTCGCGACGGGGTGTCTGATCGGCCCCTGGCCATCGGAGCGACGCCGTCCCTCGCGGCCGGGATGGTCCCTGAGGCTGTCCGGGGCTTGCTGAGGCAGGCCGGATCCCTCCGGTGGAGCCTGCTCCCCGGCCTGAGCGCACAGCTGCACGGCCGAGTGATCGCGGGCGATCTCGATATCGCAGTCGTCACCGACGCTCCGCCGGGACTGGCCGTCGACCCGCGGGTCGACCGGCGGTTCCTCGGGCTGGACGAGATGGTCGTCGTACTGCCCGTCGGCCATCCCCTGGCCGGGTGCGGGCCGGTACGCGTTGAGGCGCTGGCCGACGAGACCTGGGCCGAGGACAACGACGGCTCCGCGGCGCTCCTTCGCCGGCACGCCGCCCGCGCCGGAGCCGATGCCCGTATCGACCTCACCGCGGCCGATCTGCCCGGCAAGCTGGCCCTGGTCGCCACCGGTCATGCCATCGCGCTGATCCCCGGGGTACTGACGAGCGCGCTGCGGGCCGATGTCACCACGATCGGCCTTGTGGATCCGCCGACCCGCGGCATCTACACGATCACACCACGCCGCGATGCCCACCCCCGCGCAGCGTCTCTGCACGACCAGCTCGCCAGCGTGTTCGCGTCGGGCTGTCCGGCCCAGCCCGCCCACCAGCCGGACGGCACGAGCACCGCCCAACCCCCCGCGCCCGTCGGCCAACGCCCCACGGTATGAGAGGCGACCGTAAGTGATCCGGTGTCCGCTGGTTGTGTCCTTCGCAAGTGTCCTTGTGGCCCTCGCCCTTGGCCTGCTGACGCCCCGACGGTCGGGTCGGCAAATGCTGGCCGATCTCACCGATCCGACCGGCTCCGACGCGATGGACCGCATGATCAACGGCCTGTCGAAGGTGGGCCCGAAAGCGTGACGGCCCGCCGGGAGGGGTCGGCCAGCCCTTCCCGGCCCGTTGCCGACGGCGTGCGTAGTGGGATCGGCCGCCGGGCCTGGCGGTCAGTTGTTGAGGATGATCTTCTCCCCCTGGATGAGCCACCGCTGCTTGCCGGTGTTCATGCAGGTGTTGAGGCCGGCCGAGGTGCCATTGCTGGCCAGGCACAAGGAGCTTCCGGAGCGCCTGATCTTCTCTCCCTCGATGGTCCAGCGCTGCTTGCCCGTGTTCATACAGGTATTGACGACGACCGCGCCGAGATTCCCTTCGGCCAGGCACCAGGAGCTGCCGGAGCGCCTGATCTTCTCTCCCTCGATGGTCCAGCGCTGCTTGCCGGTGTCCATGCAGGTGTTGACGTAGACCTCACCGAGATTGCTCTCGGCCAGGCACCTGCCTGCCAGGGGGGCCGTCGACTCGGCGGGTGCGGCGGTGGCGGGTGCCGGCAGCGCGATGGCCGCCAGCGCGAGCACCGCGGGCAGGAGGAACTTGTGCGTGGTCCCGGCCATGAAGTGAGCCCTTCGGGGGTAGGCGGATCCGCCCCCGGCAGGTGGGCATGCGGTTGCCCGGACGGTTGGATCCGGTTGCGTGGTGTGCCTGGAGTGCTGCCCTTCGATGGTGGCGGCAGGGGTGGCCGCCGCGAAGTCGGTTATCCGCCATCCCTCGCCCGCGGCTGAGGCCGAATACGCATGCGCGGACAGCTGTCCCGACACGAGTGGTGCGGCCGGGACGCGTATGCCCGCCCACCGCACGCCGTGCTCGACGGGCCGGGCGGGAGATGTCTCTGACCTCCTCGATACGAACTACAGGCCATACGCTCGCGATCGTCTCCGCACCTGGCCAGAGGGGTGCCCAGGGTCTCCGCAGATCGGCACCGATCGGGCTGGTTGCTGTACTTCGTCGCTGTACGGCAGACCGCGTGGATGGTGCCTGTAGCGTCGGAGTATGACTTCGGGCGCGGTCGTTGGCGGTGTGTTCACGGAGGAAGCGGCGGAGGCGGTCCTGGTGTCGGCGTGCCGGACGGCCGGATTCGATCCAGTTGGCGCGGAGTTGCTGCGCCTCGGGTCCAACGCCGTATACCGGCTGGCCGGCTCACCGGTGATCGTCCGTATCGCCCGGGATCCCGGTTCGCTGGCGGATATGACGCGTACGGTGCGGGTGGCCCGGTGGCTGGAGGGTGAGGGGTTCGCGGCGACGCGGGTGGTTGCGGGACTGGAGCAGCCGCTCCTGGTCGACGGCCGGGTAGTGACGTTCTGGGTCAGCGCGCAGGACGCGGTGGTCTACGCCGACCCGCGCGAACTGGGTGACCTGCTCCGACGGTTGCACCGGTTGGAGGAGCCGGGTTCGTTGGCCCTTCCCTACTACGACCCGTTCCAGGAGGTGTGGGACACCCTCCGCGCTCTGGGGGACCTTTCCGGCGACGATGTGGCGTTTCTGAACGAGCGGGCGGAGCGGATACAGAAGGAGTACGACCGGCTGGACTGGGTACTCGACTTCGGCATGATCCACGGGGATGCCAACGTCGGTAACGCGATCCGGAACCGGGACGGCCAGCCGCTGCTGATCGACCTGGACGGCTTCTCCCTGGGGCAGCGCGAATGGGACCTCGTACTGACGTCGCTCTACTACGAGCGGTTCGGCTGGCACACCCGTACCGAGTACGAGTCGTTCGTCCACCACTACGGCTTCGATCTGATGAACTGGCCCGGCTACCCGGTCCTCGCAGATCTGCGAGAGCTGAAGATGACGTTGTGGATCGGCCATCAGGCCACCACGAGCGGAACGGCGGCGGAAGAGTTCGCCCGGCGGGTGCATGCCCTGCGCACTGGCGGAAGCCGCAAGGACTGGCAGGCGTTCTGACCGCTCACCCCGTGCCCGCTGCCTCGCGCCAGAGCCGGATTTCGACGGCCAGCTCGTGACCCTCAGGTCCGTAGCTCTAGCCAGATCGGTCGTACGGGCTGCGGCAGGGTCACTTGTGGTGGCATTGGACGCTGCCAGGGGCTGGGGTTGCTGTGCTTCCCTGCTGTACAGCAGGATCCTGACCAGGGGTGAGGCCATGGAGCGGGAACAGCTCGAACGGCTGCTGAGCAATGGCGACGAAACTTCGTCGGCTGCCTTGTCTGCTCTCCGCTCTGGCGCCTCTCACATCGTCTGGGACGGGACGGCGCCGGCCGAGTCACTTGCGAAGATCTACGGGCGCCGACTCCGCCTCACTCTTCGGAGAGGCACCGAGACTTCCGGCTTGGCCCAGGCCGTGCAACGCCTCGACCTGCACGGCCGACCGGTTCGACTGGGCGAGATCAGGGCTGCCGACGGATCGTGGGTCTTCGTCCTGTTCCTCGACGAGGGCGGCAGCGCACTGGTTGCGTGTACCGGCGTTCGACAGACACGGCCGCGCTCGGCACCCGCAGATGGTGGCTGAAGTTCTGCGTCGCCAACACTCTTTCCAAGTCTGCTGGCGGGCTGGTGGGGGTGTGCGGGGGCGTCCACCTGTGTTCATGGCCGTTCGGGCGTGGGAGCGAATACCGTCTTGGGTCTCGTCTGAAAGGCCGTGAACGGCGTTGGATGAGAGGAAACCGAGACGGGCCGCCTTGGGCCGGTCTCATCAGCGTCAACCTTGTTGAGGGGGAGTCGTGGCAATGGTCCGCAAGGGATCACGACGCATCGTTGTCGACGGCACGGCCTACCGCTGGCGGCTGCGCGGCCGACCCACGTACTCCCAAGGGTTGCTCTGGTCTCCGTGCACGTTCGCAGTCGAGCACGCGGACGCCCCAGGCACGACGCTCGTGGTTACCACCGACCAACCCCACCCGAGCAACTGGCTGGGAAGAGGCGCCGAGCCGGTACTGCCGTCCGATGTTGCCGAGGCGATTGGACTGGCCCTCGGTGCGGGGTGGGTCCCAACCGTTCCGGGCCGCCCATTCCACCTCGACCGATCTGCGGGCTTCGCGCTCGAATAAGGGACGGGACCTGAGATTGGGAATCAGCGATCCTGACAGTTTGAAGCGGCGGCTGGTGCACGACGGCGCGAAGACGGAAGCCTCCGTTGCCACGCTTCCTGTTCCCGAGATCGCCGTCACGGCGCTGCGGCTGCGGCAACAGCTTCAGGCGGCGACTCGGCAGACCATCGGGGATCTGTGGACGGTGTCGGAACTCCGTCTTCACCACGTGCTACGGGGCACCGGTCGAGCCGCGGAACTCAACCGGTCCTTTGCCGCTGCCTGCGCTCGCGCGGGCGTACGAACGATCCGGCTCCACGACACCCGGCACACCTGCGAACCACTGCTTGGCGCGCTGGGTGTGCATCCCCGGGTGGCCATGCAGATCCTCCGGCACAGCAGCAAGATCGCGGTGACGATGAAGGTGTACACCCACGTGCCGTCACAGGAGACGAGCCGGGCGCTCCGGCGGCTCGGTAAACACCTGGGCGCGCTCAAGATCCGAAGTAGTTGCTGTACTTTGCGGCTTGCACAGCCAAAGAGCCCCTGGCGGGAATCCCCGCCAGGGGCTCTGAGCTGCTTGTGGACCTGAGGGGATTCGAACCCCTGACCCCCTCGATGCGAACGAGGTGCGCTACCGGACTGCGCCACAGGCCCTTGCAACGAGTGAAACTTTAGCACCTCGGCCGGAGTGCCCGTTAATCCGTTCCGGCGCAGGTCACTCGTTGGCGGCGCGGGGGCGGTCCTCGTCCGCGTACTGGTCGAAGAGGGGGGTGCGGCCGCGGTCGCGGGGGGTGCGGCGCGGGGGTGGGGACTGGCGGGGCGGGGGCGGGGTGGGGTCCGCCGCGGACGAGCGGGCCGAGCTCCAGGTCTCCGGGTCGTTCATGTCGATGCCGCTGGTGGCGCGGGGAGCGACCGGGGCCGTCACATAGGTCGGGAGGGGGACCGGGACGGGGTCCCAGCTGTCGCCGGAGGCCGGGCCGCGGTCGCGCTGCTGGTCGACCCATTCCGCGTGGTCCGTCTGCTCGACCAGGGCGCGGCGGCCGGCCTCCTGCGGGGAGACGGGGGCCGGTTCGGGCTCGGGGAGGGGGTCGGGGCGTTCGGCGGCGGGTTCCGGGCGGGGCGCGGGGGGCGCGGGGCGGCGGCGGGTCTCCCGGAGCCGGGCCGCGGCCGCCTCCGCCCTGCGGCGGTCCATCACGACCACGAAGCGCCGTCGTTCCTGGGCGCGCAGATAGGCGATGTAGGCGCTGAGGAGTACGGCGGGTACCGCGGGGGCCCAGAGGAAGCCGAGGCCGCCGACCGCGGCCACCACGGAGCCCGCGGTGAAGGTGAGGAAGAGCATCACCGTCGTACGGCGGCGACGGGCCAGCACCTTGCTGCGGCGGGCCCGCTCGGCGGCCGTGCCGCCGGGGCGCGGGCGCTGGCGGCGCTGCCGGAGCGAGCCGGGGGCGGGCGGTTCGGCCTGGGCCGTGCCGGTTCCGGGCGCCGCCGGGCCGTGTGCCGTACCGCCGGGGCCGGGGCGGGCCGGGGCGGGCGCGCGCACCTGGTCCGGGGGGCGGACCTCCGTGCGGGGCGCGGCGAAGGCCCGGACGTCGACGGTGCTCAGATGCTCCGTGACGGCGTCCGGGTCGATGTCGGAGTCGGGCCGCTCCGGGTCGCGATCCCGCAGCTCCTTGGCGTATCGGCGCTCCATCGCGCCACGGCCGGACAACAGCCGGATGGCGGTGGAGAAGCGTTCCGTCGGACGTGCCTCGTTCAGCTCGTCCTGCCTGCGGAGCCACATCGGCACCAGGTAGGCGGCCCAGGCCCCGACGATGACTGCGTAGATGAGGCCGCTGCTGCTCACGGTCACACCGTAGAGGGATTCTCGCAAGGACATCCGCCAATTGGGCCGGTGTGTCGCCCGATCCCGCTGATATGACGGACTTTTTTTGCGATTGTTCCGATCATCACATGACCATGGGGAAAGTATTCGAACATATTTCTTATTTCTGTGGGGTCTCGGGCCGGGCCCGCCGCCAGCGGGGGAGCAGGCCCTCGGGGACTTCCTCCGCGGTCAGGGCGAACACCAGATGGTCGCGCCATGCGCCGTCGATGTGGAGATATCGAGGACGCAGGCCCTCTTCACGGAATCCGAGTTTCTCCACGACCCGGCGGCTCGGCCCGTTCTCGGGCCGAATGCAGACCTCCATCCGGTGCAGTCCGACGGTTCGGAAACAGTGGTCGGTGACGAGCGCCACGGCGGTCGGCATCACCCCGCGCCCGGCGACCTCCCGGTCGACCCAGTAGCCGACGTGTCCCGAGCACATCGAGCCCCAGGTGATCCCGGCGACCGTGAGCTGACCCACCAGCCGCCCCCGGTACTCGATGACGAAGGGCAGCATCCGGCCCGCGTTCGCCTCCGCCCGCAGATGGCGGACCATCTGGCGGTACGTGGGGCGCTGCGCGGGCGGCGCGCCGGGCGCCGGGGGCGGGATGGTGGCCTCCCAGGGGCGCAGCCAGTCGCGGTTGCGGCGGTTCACCTCGCGCCAGGCCCGCTGGTCGCGCAGCCTTATCGGGCGGAGGACCACATCTCCGTCGGCCAGGACCACCGGCCAGGGGGCGTTCAGTTCGGGCTCCCCGGGGATCCGGGTCCGCGCCCGGTGCCGTCCCGGTGGGCGGGTTCCCCGGCGGGGGCGTGGTCGGCGCCGCGCAGCTGGTCCACCGCGTGCGGCAGCAGCCGGGCGAGGACGGCCAGTCCGTCCCGTACGCCACCGGGCGAACCGGGGAGGTTCACCACCAGGGTGCCGTCCGCGACTCCGGCCAGGCCCCGGGAGAGCGCCGCCGTGGGGACCTTCGGGGCGCCGTGGGCGCGGATCGCCTCCGGGATGCCGGGGATCTCGTAGTCGAGGACGGCCCGGGTCTGTTCGGGGGTGCGGTCGGTGGGCGACAGGCCCGTACCGCCGGTGGTGACGATCACGTCGTATCCGGCGGCGACGCCCGCGCGCAGTGCCGCGCCGACCGGGTCGCCGTCGGGGACGACGAGGGGGCCTTCGACGGTGAAGCCGAGGGCGGTCAGGCCCTCGGCGAGCAGCGGGCCGCCCCGGTCGGCGTAGACGCCCGCCGATGCCCGGTTGGAGGCCGTGATCACCAGGGCGCGGCCGATGGCCGGTCCGGAGGGCGGCGGGGCGCCCGTGTGGGCCGCCGCCGCAGGGGCGGCCGGGCCGTCCTCGGGAGCGGGGCCGCCGTGCGTATGGCTGTGGACTTCGCCGCCGCGGCTCACGGGCGGCTCCAGTCGCCGGACTTCCCGCCCGTCTTCTCCTCCACCCGTACGTCGGTGATCACCGCCGCCTTGTCGACCGCCTTCACCATGTCCACGACCGTGAGCCCGGCCACCGTCACAGCGGTCAGGGCCTCCATCTCCACCCCCGTACGGTCCGTGGTCCGTACGGTCGCGGTGATCTCCACGGCGTCGTCGGCGACCGCGAGGTCGACCTTCACCCCGGAGAGCGCCAGCGGATGGCAGAGCGGAATCAGTTCGGGCGTCTTCTTGGCGCCCATGATCCCGGCGATCCGCGCGGTGGCCAGCGCGTCCCCCTTGGGTACGCCCTCGCCCCGCAGCAGTCCGACCACCCGGGGCGACACCAGGACACGGCCGGTGGCCCGTGCGGTCCGCCGGGTGACGTCCTTCCCCGAGACGTCGACCATCCGGGCCGCCCCCGCCTCGTCGATATGCGTCAGTCCGCCCGCTTCTGTACTCATCCGCCGCTCGCCGCTCCGGTCCGCTCCGGGCCGGGCGGCGGTCCGCAGGACCGTGCCACCCGTGAGAACCCGTAAGCACCTGTAAGAACTTCGTCACGGCCCGTACGGGCGCGTGTGCGCAGCCACCGTACCCCCCGGACGTGCGGGTCAGCCGAGGAGGACCACCTCCACCTCGTCCCCGGGCGCCACGGAGGTGTCCGCCTCCGGCACCACGATCAGACAGTCGGCGTGGGCCAGCGCCGCGACCAGATGCGAACCGGCGCCGCCGACCGGGGCGACCGTCCCCGCCCCGGGGTCGTACGCGCCCCGGAGGAACTGGCGGCGGCCCTCCGGCGAGCGCAGGGGCGCGTCCGCCGCCAGCCGGGCCCGGGCCCGGGGCCGGTGGATCTCCGCCATCCCCATCAGGGTCCGCACCACGGGCCGGACGAACAGCTCGAAGGAGACATAGGAGGAGACCGGATTGCCCGGCAGGGCCAGCAGGGGCGTGTGGTCGGGGCCGACCGTGCCGAACCCCTGCGGTTTGCCCGGCTGCATCGCGAGGGTGCGGAAGTCGACCCCGCTGCCGGACGCCACGGAGTCGCCGCCGTCGCCGGAGCCGTCCGCGCCGTCCGCGCCGACGTCCGAGAGGGCCTCCTTCACCACGTCGTACGCCCCCACACTCACCCCGCCCGTGGTCACCACCAGGTCCGCCCGGACGAGCTGGTCCTCGATGGTGGCCCGCAGGATGTCCGCGTCGTCGGTCACGGCGCCCACCCGGTAGGCGATCGCCCCGGCCTCCCGGGCCGCGGCGGCGAGCGCGAAGCTGTTGGAGTCGTAGATCTGCCCCTCCCCCAGCGCCTCACCGGGCTGGACCAGCTCGCTCCCGGTCGACAGCACCACCACCCGCGGTCTGGGCCGCACCCGCACCGTCCCCCGGCCGATCGCGGCCAGCAGCCCGATCTGCGGGGCGCCCAGGACCGTACCGCGCGCCAGCGCCAGATCCCCGGCGCTCACATCGCTGCCGCGCGCCCGGACGTGGGCGCCCGCCGACGCCGGACGGTGGACCCGGACCTCGCCGCCCGCGCCCTGCGGGGCCCGGCCCGCCGGGAGCATCGCCACCGCGGCCCCGCCGCCCGTACCCCCGTCGGTCCACTCGACGGGGACGACCGCCTCCGCGCCCGGCGGCAGCGGCGCGCCCGTCATGATCCGCGCCGCCTCGCCGGGGCCCACCGACGGCGGGGCGGCGCCGCCCGCCGCGATGTCGCCGACGACCGTCAGCACGGCCGGGAACTCCTCCGTCGCCCCCTGGACATCGGCCACCCGGACCGCGTACCCGTCCATCGAGCTGTTGTCGAAGGGCGGCAGGGCGACGGGGACGGTGACGTCCTCGACCAGGACACAGCCCTGGGCATCGGCCAGATGCAGCTCGATCGGGTCGAGCGGCCGGACCGCCGCGAGGATGTCCTCCAGATGGCCGTCGACCGACCACATGGTGCCGCTGCTCAACGCGCTGTCGCTCAATTCCGCTGCATCTCCTCGGTCACATAGCTCCGCAGCCAGTCCCGGAACTCCGGCCCCAGATCTTCACGTTCGCACGCGAGTCTGACAATCGCCCGCAGATAGTCCCCGCGGTCGCCGGTGTCGTACCGCCGTCCCTTGAAGACCACCCCGTGGACCGGTCCGCCGACCTTCTCGTCGGCGGCCAGTTTCTGGAGGGCGTCGGTCAGCTGGATCTCGTTGCCGCGCCCCGGCTCGGTCTCGCGGAGTATCGCGAAGACGGCGGGGTCGAGGACGTAGCGGCCGATGATGGCGAGATTGCTGGGCGCCTCGGCCCGCTCGGGCTTCTCCACGAGCTGGGTGACCCGGACGACGTCCCCGTCGGCGGTCGGCTCGACGGCGGCACAGCCGTACTGGTGGATCTGGGACGGTTCGACCTCCATGAGGGCGATCACGCTGCCGCCCTCGCGCTCACGGACGTCGACCATGCGGGCGAGCAGCGGGTCGCGCGGGTCGATCAGGTCGTCGCCGAGGAGGACGGCGAAGGGCTGGTCGCCGACGTGCGGGGCGGCGCACAGGACGGCGTGGCCGAGGCCGCGCGGATCGCCCTGCCGGACGTAGTGCATGGTGGCGAGGTCACTGGATGCCTGGACCGCCTTCAGCCGGCTCTCGTCGCCCTTGCGGGAGAGCGCCTCCTCCAGCTCGTAGTTGCGGTCGAAGTGGTCCTCCAGGGGACGCTTGTTGCGTCCGGTGATCATGAGCACATCGGAGAGACCGGCGGCCACGGCCTCCTCGACGACGTACTGGATCGCGGGTTTGTCGACGACAGGCAGCATCTCTTTGGGAGTGGCTTTGGTGGCAGGCAGGAAGCGCGTACCGAGGCCGGCGGCGGGGATGACCGCCTTGCTGATCCTGGGGTTCGACTGAGTCATGCCCGGCACAATATCCGGTGCATATGCGGGGAAGATCAGGCTCCGGTTAACTACCTACGCATAAAGGCGTATACGAGGGGTTTGGGAGCGGTCGATGAGGCATAAACGTTCCGGTGAAGTGTCCGAAAACCCGGCGGAGGCGGAGGGCGTTCCGGGGCCCGACGCGGGCGCCGACGCGCTTACGGACGATTCCGGTACGGCTCCGGGGGCGCGTGGAACCCTTACGGGCCGGGGCGCCGACGGCCCCGGCCGCGACGCGGCGGATTCCGCTACGACCGGTACGACTGGTTCCGATACGACTGCCTCCGGTACGACCGGCGGAGACGGCGGGGCCGGTTCCGGTACGACCGGTACGACCGGTGCGAGTGGCGGGGCCGGCTCCGGTACGACCGGTTCCGTCGCGGCGGCGGGGAGCGGCGCCGATACGACAGCGGGGAAGCGCGCCCTGCGCCGTGCCCTGCTGGACGCCCGCGCCGGGCTGACCCCCGAGCTGGCCGCGACCGCCGCCCGCGAACTGACCCGGCACGCCCTGGAACTCTCCGAACTCACCGCCGCGGGCACCGTGGCCGCGTATGTCTCGGTGGGCCGCGAACCGGGCACCCGCGCCCTGCTGGACGCGCTGCGCGCCCGGGGCGTCCGCGTACTGCTGCCGGTGCTGCTGCCCGACGACGACCTCGACTGGGCGGTGTACGAGGGCCCGGAGCGGCTGGCGCGCGCCGGGCGGGGGCTGCTGGAGCCGACCGGGCCCCGGCTCGGCCCCGGCGCCGTACGCGGGGCGGACGCGGTGCTGCTGCCCGGCCTGGCGGTGGACGGGCGCGGGATGCGGCTGGGACGGGGCGGTGGTTCGTACGACCGCGTACTGGCCCGGCTCGCCGACAGCCCCGTACCGCCGCCGCTGGTCGTCCTGCTGTACGCGAACGAGGTGGTCGACCGGGTCCCGGCGGAGGCGCACGACCGTCCCGTGCACACGGTCGTCACCCCCGACGGCGTCCGCCGCTTCGCCGGATCGTCCGAAGCCGTCGAAGGCCCGCCTCCGGAGGCCGGGGACGGGCCGTACGGCGGCGCCGGGGAACAGGACGGACAGCCGGACCGGAGCCGGTAGCCCCCGGACCTGAGCGGCCCGGCGAACGGCTTCTGCGGGGCCGGACGGGCCGCACATCCCGCCCGGCCCCGCGAGCCCGGACGGGCCGGAAACGAGGCCGTACGCCCCGTTCCCGGCCCGGTCGTCCCGGTGCGCCCGACCGCCGTCAGCCGCCCGACTTCGGGGCGAGGGTGAGGGTGTCGACCGTGTTCTTCTCCACCGCGTCGGGGCTGAAGGACCAGTCCAGCAGCTCACCCTTGGCCCATTTGTCGGTCTGGTCCGTGTAGTGCGCGCTGTACGCGTGCCCGGAGGCGCCGGTCAGATTGATCCACCGCGACTTGTCCCAGTCGCCGACGTTGACCACCATCCGCATGGACGGCACCCAGACCACGTCGTAACCGGAGGCCGCGTTCCAGCCGGTGGCGTTGACCGCCGCCTCACCGCCGCCCAGGTTCCACGGTCCGCGGTTGAGCAAGTACTTGACCAGCCCGGGGCCCTCCTTACCGAGGGTCTGGTTCTTCAGGTGGAGCTGGTGGAGCCGTCCCCAGCTCCAGGAGTCCATGTCCTTGCCCAGCTCGGCCGTCAGCTCCCAGCGGGCGTCCTCCATGGCCCGGGCGAACAGCTCGTCCCGGGTCTTGGTCGCCTTGTCCGTACGGCTGCGGGGCGACTGCCACCAGATGTTGTCCTCGTCCTTGAGGATGCCCCGGACCACCTCGAACCAGCGGTCGCCGCCGTCGGGCTGCGCCGTGTCGCCGTCCCGGACGCCGCATTCGACGACCGGCTCGATCTGGTCGTCCGGTCCGGTCGCGTCGGCCGGCCGGACACTCAGGCAGTCGCCCTCGGCCCGCAGTTCCTTGGGCAGCTTGTTGCCGAAGGCGAGCTTGAGGATGTTCCGCCAGACGGCGTTGAAGTACGCGGCGGCGGCAGAGTCGGGTTCCTGACTGAAGTCCCAGCTCTCCAGGAGCTTCTGCGCCTCGCGGACGTGCGGGTCCTTGATGTCGAGCTTGACCAGGATGGGGTTCAGGAGCGTGGCGATCTCGCTCCTGTTGTCCATCTGCATGGTCCGCATGTCCTCGGTGGAGATCTTCCCGCCGTCGGCGATCTTCTGCTCGATCAGATCGTTGATCCGCTGGCTGCGGGCGCCGTAGCCCCAGTCCTTGGTCAGCAGGTGCTTGTACGAGTCGTTGATGACGGCCTGGTTGGCGGTGACGATGAAGCCCCGCTCCGGGTCCTCCTCGTACGGCATCTCCTCGAACGGGACGGGGTCCTTCTCCCAGCGGTAGGCGGGGTCCCAGCCGGGGGCCGGGCGGGCGCCGTCGCCCTTGGCGCGGACCGGGATCCGGCCGGGGGCCTGGTAGCCGATCTTGCCGCTCTTGTCGGCGTAGATCAGGTTCTGCGAGGGGACCTCGAACTTGCTCGCCGCCGCGCGGAAGGAGTCGAAGTCCTTGGCCCGGTTCAGCTCGAAGACGGCGTCCATGGAGCGGCCGGCCTCCAGGGCCGTCCACTGGAGGGAGACGCCGTAGCCGGTGGCCCGGTCGGGCGCGTCGTTGTCGACCGGCGCTTTCTCGCCGACGCCCTCCAGCTCGTCACTGCGGTCGGAGAGCAGCGGGCGGCCCTGGGCGGTCTCGCGGACGGTGATCGTCCTGGACTTGCCGCCCGCGACCTTGATGACCTCCTTGCGGGAGATCAGCTTCTCCTCGGTGCCCTCTTCGGCGTCGGCGACCCGGCTGTCGCCGGAGATCTTCTCCAGATACAGGTCGGTCACGTCGGCGCCGAGGTTGGTCAGGCCCCAGGAGATGTCCTGATTGTGTCCGATGATCACACCGGGCATACCGGAGAAGGTGAAGCCCGCGGTGTCGTAGGAGCAGGCGCTGGAGACCTTCCGGCAGTGCAGGCCCATCTGGTACCAGAGCGACGGCAGCTGGGGGGCCAGATGCGGGTCGTTGGCGAGCAGCGGCTTCCCGGTGGTCGTGTACTTGCCTGAGACGACCCAGGAGTTCGAGCCGATGCCGTCGCCGTTGGGGCCGAGCAGGGCGGGAATGGACTCGATGGCCTTGGAGACCCCGGCGAGCTGGGCGTTCACGCCGTCCACGGCGTCGGAGGCGTCGGTGCCGCCGGGGTAGCCGTCGCCGGAGCCGCTGTTGCCGGAGATCCCGGTGCCGTCGCCCGTACCGCCGTCGCCGGAGCCGTCGCCCGTACCGGGGTCCGACGAGGCGCCGCCCGTACCCGAATCGGATCCCGAGCCGTCGCTGCCGATGCCGCTGCCGCTGCCGCCGTCCTCCGAGGGCTCGCCGTTCGGGTCGAATGCGCCCTCGGACTCGTCCACGGCGCCGTTCCGCACCACCGGCTTGTTCCGGTTGAACGGGTACTTCGGGTAGAGCTGGGCGATCCGGTCCTGGGAGAGCCGGGACGTCATCAGGGAGCGGTCGATCTCGTCCTGCATATTGCCGCGCAGGTCCCAGGCCATCGCCTTGAGCCAGGCCACCGAGTCGACCGGGGTCCAGGGCTCGGGCTTGTAGTCGTTGCTGAAGGACAGGGCCGCGTACTCGACGGAGAGCTCCTTGCCCTCCTTGCCCTTCATGTAGGCGTTGACCCCGGCCGCGTAGGCGTCCAGGTTCTTCTTGGTGGCCGGGGAGAGCTTCTTGTCGTACTCCTCCTGCGCGGTCCGGTGCCAGCCCAGGGTCCGCAGGAAGGCGTCCGTGTCGACCTGGCCCGAGCCGAACATCTCGGAGAGCCTGC
Organism: Streptomyces sp. NPDC020875; assembly: GCF_040641415.1. NCBI lineage: Bacteria > Bacillati > Actinomycetota > Actinomycetes > Kitasatosporales > Streptomycetaceae > Streptomyces > Streptomyces sp. NPDC020875. Next base: position 89,053 of record NZ_JBFADP010000004.1, read on the forward strand.
CCGCCGTCATATGGCGGCGGACGTCCATCTCCCAGAAGCGGTCCTGGGCGTGGACGAAGCCCTGGGCGCGGAACAGGTCCTCGTCGCTGTCGGCGTAGAGCTGCGGGATGCCGTAGTCGTCCCGCTTGACCTCGACCTCGCCCTTCAGACCCGGGATCTCGATCTTGCCGGTCGTCTGAGGGAAGGAGGCGCGCACGGAGTCGACGGTCCAGTAACCGCCGTAACCGACGCCGCCGAGCAGCGCCAGCACCAGGACGATCACGAACAGACGACCGCGTCGCCCCTTCTTCTTCTTGGGGGAAGAGGCCGTTGTGTTGGAGGGCATCGCTGTCCTTCGAGGCGCAAGCTGGTCCTGGGGTGCTGGAGCAACCATAGGCGCAGCGGCCCTCCACCCCTGACGCGGTATCCACAAGCGCACCCCGATTATCGGACCGGAGCGCCACCTTGTGTCCGATTCACGTCAGTTGGCGGACCGGGGCGGCGATCCCATGGGGAGCGTCAAGAAAACGTTAAAGATTAGGTAAGGTAACGAAGTGTCGCCGCCCGGAATCAGCATCCGGCACGTAGAGGCGCGAGGGGAAGGATCGGCCACTGACTGTTCACGACCTCAATGAGCTCCTGTTCAGCGGCGCGCTCGTGCTGCTGATCGCCGTCGCCGCGGTACGCATCTCGTCCCGCAGCGGCCTCCCGAGCCTGCTGCTGTATCTGGGTATCGGGGTGGCCATAGGCCAGGACGGCATCTTCAACGTCACGTTCAACAACGCCGAACTGACGCAGGTGATCGGCTATGCCGCGCTGGTGGTGATCCTGGCCGAGGGCGGTCTGGGCACCAAATGGCAGGAGATCAAACCCGCGTTGCCCGCGGCGGTCGCCCTGTCGACCGTCGGCGTCGCGCTGAGCGTCGGTGTCACGGCCGCCGCCGCGCACTACGTCATCGGTCTGGAATGGCGCCAGGCGCTGATCATCGGCGCCGTCGTCTCGTCCACGGACGCCGCCGCCGTCTTCTCCGTACTGCGCAGGGTGCCCCTGCCGTCCCGGGTCACCGGCGTATTGGAGGCCGAGTCGGGGTTCAACGACGCCCCGGTCGTGATCCTGGTCGTCGCCTTCTCCACCGCGGGACCGGTGGACGACTGGTACATGCTGGTCGGGAAGATAGCGCTGGAGCTGGCGATCGGAGCGGGCATCGGGCTCGCCGTCGGCTTCGCCGGCGCCTTCGGGCTGCGGCATGTGGCGCTGCCCGCGTCCGGTCTGTACCCGATCGCCGTGATGGCCATCGCGGTGATCGCGTACGCCGCCGGTGCCATGGCCCACGGCAGCGGCTTCCTCGCCGTCTATCTGGCCGCCGTCGTCCTCGGCAACTCGAAGCTGCCGCACGCCCCCGCCAGCCGCGGCTTCGCGGAGGGGCTCGGCTGGATCGCCCAGATCGGTATGTTCGTCCTGCTGGGGCTGCTGGTCACCCCGCACGAACTGGGCGACGACCTGGTGCCCGCCCTGCTCATCGGGCTGGCGCTGACGATGGTGGCCCGCCCGCTGTCGGTGTTCCTGACCCTGCTGCCGTTCCCGATCCCCAAACGGGAGCAGGTCCTGCTCTCCTGGGCGGGGCTGCGCGGGGCGGTGCCCATCATCCTGGCGACCATCCCCATGGTGTCGGGCGTCGCGGACAGTACCCGGATCTTCAACATCGTCTTCGTCCTGGTCGTCGTCTACACCCTGATCCAGGGGCCGACGCTGCCGTGGCTGGCGAAGGCCCTGAAGCTGGGTCCCGGCGCGCCGTCGGATCTGGGGATCGAGTCGGCGCCGCTGGAGCGGCTCCGCGGCCATCTGCTCTCGCTCACCATCGGTGACGATTCCCGGATGCACGGGGTGGAGGTGGCCGAGCTGCGGCTGCCCGCCGGATCGGCGGTCACCCTGGTGGTCCGGGACGGCAAGAGCTTCGTACCGCTGCCGACGACCGTGCTGCGGCGCGGCGACGAACTGCTGGTGGTGGCGACGGATCCGGTCAGGGACGCGGCCGAGCGCCGTCTCCTCGACGTGGGGCAGGGCGGCAAGCTGGCGGGCTGGCTGGGCCGGGTGAGCTGACGACGGCCGTACGGGGCCGGGGCGGAGCCGTAGGTACGGGCGGGGCGCGGCAAGGAGCCGGGCGTACGGCGCCGGGGCCGTCGGTACGGCGCCGGGGCCGGGTGGATCGGGGCGGAGCCGGGCGTACGGCACCGCTGCCGGGCGGATCGGCGTGGGGGTGTGCCCCGGGGCACGCCTCCGCCCGGCGCCGCCCCTGTAGTGCCCTGTTCCGCGCCCCGGGTGGCCGGGCGGCCGAGCGGCTACCATGAGGACACGTCTTGACCCTCTGATCGACCACCTCTGCCTGACGCAGAGCTGGCGCGACCGTATGGCGGCCAGGAGCCTCGTAGCGTCCCCGTTGTGGACCGGGCCCCGGTATCTACCGCAGTCCCGCGCGCGTGGACAGCTCTCGGTCGCCCCACCTGGCCAGGGGCGGCTACCAGGCGGCAGAAAGGCACGGACCGTGGACTCCGCGGTCACCGACACGGGCGACGGCCGCCCCGGCACCGTACGTACCGAAGGTACGGACCCGTCCCCCGCCGCCCGCCCGGGCTACGGACAGTTGCTGCGCACCCCCGGTGCGTGGACGTTTCTGCTCCCCGGGTTCGTCGCCCGGCAGCCCTTCGCGATGCTGACCATCGGCATCATCCTGCTCCTCCAGGACACCACCGGCTCCTACGGCAGCGCCGGCGTGGTCGCCGCCACGGCCGGGGTCTCCATGGCGCTGTTCGCGCCGCAGAGCGGCCGGCTGGCCGACCGTTTCGGGCAGCGGGCCGTCCTGCTGCCCGGGGCGGTCGTCCACACCGCGTCCGTCTCGGCGCTGATCGCGCTGGCCCTCGCCGACGCCCCGATGTGGGCGCTGCTCGCCGCCGCCGTCCCGACCGGTGCCTCCGTACCGCAGATCGGGCCCATGGTGCGGGCCCGCTGGGCGGCCCGGCTCGACGGCTCGCCGCTGATGCCGACCGCCGCGGCGTTCGAGTCGGTGACGGACGAGTTCACGTTCGTCGTCGGCCCGGTACTGGCGACGGCCCTCTGTACCCAGGTCCATCCGGCTGCGGGTCTGGTCGCCGAGGCGGCGCTGACCCTGATCGGCGGGCTGCTCTTCGCCGCCCAGCACCGTACGCAGCCGCCGGTCACCGGCCGGGGCGCGGCCGGGGCGCCCGGCGGAGCCCGTACCTCCGCGCTCTCCGTTCCCGGAGTGCGCGTACTGATCGTCGCCTTCCTCGGGATCGGCTCCGTCTTCGGCGGGATGCAGGTCTCCCTGACCGCCTTCACCGAGGAGATCGGCAACCCCGGCGTCAACGGCGTCCTGTACGGGATCTTCGCCGCGGGCAATATGCTCGCGGGCGTCGCCTGTGGGGTCGTCGCCGCGAAGCACGGCCCGCTGCGGCGCATGATTCTCGGCTATGCGGGGCTGGCGCTCAGCGTCTCCATGCTGTGGTCGCTTCACTCGGTGATTCTGCTCGGCGCCCTGGGGCTGCTGGTCGGTCTGTTTATCGCACCGGCTCTGATCAGCGGCTACACCTTGGTGGACGGTCTGGTCCCGGCTTCGGCCAGGACCGAGGCGTTCACCTGGCTCACCGGGGCGGTGGCGCTCGGCCAGGCGGCGGCGGTGACGGTCGCGGGCCGGCTGGCCGACACTCAGGGGGCGAGCGCCGGATTCCTGGTCCCGCTGGGCGGAACGGTGCTGGCCCTGGCCACTCTGCTCACCCTGCGCGGTCGGCTGGCTCCGGCGGGCGGCGGGCATCCCGGGGGCCTGATCGCGGCCCGCGGGACGAGTGGGAAGGATCACCGGTCACCGGTGCCGGTGGACTGACGCCACGGAATAGGTCACTATAGACCGTCGTTAGCACTCATTGAGTGAGAGTGCCAGGAGGAAGACAAGTGCCGACCTACCAGTACCAGTGCACCGAATGCGGCGAGGGCCTCGAGGCGGTGCAGAAGTTCACCGACGACGCCCTGACCGTATGCCCGCAGTGCGACGGACGCCTGAAGAAGGTGTTCTCCGCGGTCGGCATCGTCTTCAAGGGTTCCGGTTTCTACCGGAACGACAGCCGGGGCGCGTCGTCCAGTTCCTCCCCCGCGAGTTCGTCGAAGGGCACGGGCTCCGGCTCGGGCTCGGGCTCCGGTTCGGACAAGGCCGCCTCTTCCTCCTCTTCCAGCACGTCGTCGGCCTCCTCGGCCGCGTCGTCTTCCTCGACGAGCACGTCGGCCGCCTGAGTCGGCGCCGAACCGAAGACCCCGTCCGTGGGACACGGCGGGGTCTTCGCCGTACCCGCGCCCGACTCCCCCGCGGCCCGGGGGCAGTTGAGGGGTCCCGGCGGCCGTAGTACGGGTCGAGGGCGGGGTTACCGGCGGACGCCGCGTCGATAGTGTGATCGGTATGGTGAACGTGAACGCAGAGATCGGCGTCATCGGCGGCTCGGGGCTCTACTCCTTCCTGGAGGACGTCACCGAGGTCGCCGTGGACACGCCCTACGGCAGCCCCAGCGACTCCCTCTTCCTCGGCGAGATCGGCGGCCGGAAGGTCGCCTTCCTCCCCCGGCACGGCCGGGACCACCGCGTCCCGCCGAACCGCATCAACTACCGCGCCAATCTGTGGGCGCTGCGCTCCGTCGGCGTACGGCAGGTGCTGTCGCCGTGCGCGGTGGGCGGGCTGCGTACGGAGTACGGCCCGGGAACCCTGGTCGTCCCGGATCAGCTGGTGGACCGGACGAAGTCGCGCGCGGAGACGTACTTCGACGGCGTGCCCCGGGCGGACGGGGCGGTTCCGAACGTCGTGCACACCACCTTCGCGGACCCGTACTGCCCGGCCGGGCGCGCGGTGGCGATCAAGGCGGCGCGCGGGCGCGAGTGGGAGCCGGTGGACGGCGGCACGCTGGTGGTCGTGGAGGGGCCGAGGTTCTCCACCCGGGCGGAGTCGCGATGGTTCGCCTCCGAGGGGTGGGCGGTCGTGGGGATGACCGGGCACCCGGAGGCGGTGCTCGCCCGTGAACTGGCGCTCTGCTACACGGCGCTGGCGCTCGTCACCGACCTGGACGCGGGCGCCGAGACCGGCGAGGGCGTCTCCCACACCGAGGTGATGCGGGTCTTCGGCGAGAACGTGGGGCGGCTGCGGGAGGTCCTGTTCGACGCCGTCGCCGGGCTTCCGGCGCTCGCGGAACGGGACTGTCTCTGCGTGGACGCGCACGAGGGCTGGGATCTGGGGATCGACCTGCCCTGAGTCCTCGAACTCCCCGGCCCCACGACTGCGGTCCCCCGAACTCCGACGCCCGGAAAAATTCTCGGGTCTGCGTCGGGGTTGGGGCCCGGAGCCGGTCCGGGGCAGCACGGGAGGGGTTGCCGGGGGCGGAGTGACACCTGTGGGTGACAGCGTTTTCCACAGCCGGTCGCTCCGTCCACAGCCGTCGGCGGGATCGCCGGGAAGCGGGGATGGTGAGGGCACCCGGTCGACCACGGCCGGGATCAGCCCGACCGACAGGCGGTGTACGACCATGTCCGGCCTCCCTCCATTCCCCTCGCCCTCCTCCCCCTTCCCTTCCTCTCGCTCCTGCTCCTCCTCTCCTTCTTCCAGTTCCTCGGCTTCTACCTCCTCCGCCGCCCCCTTTCCCTACGCCTCATCCCCTTTCTGTCCACCGGGGCCGTCCGTTCCCGGGCGGCGGAGCGTGCCGGACTTCCCACCGGTCCGGGTCAGGGGCGGGACTCATCGGCTGCGGCGGGCGCTGCGCAGGCGGCGCGGAGCCGTCGTGGCCGGGCTCGCGGTGGTGGCCGCGACCATGGCCGCCACCGGAGCGCGCGACGCGCTGGGGGCGGGCGGCGCATCCGCGCCGGACAGCGGCGCCCGGGGTGCTCCCCGTCCACCGGCGGCCTCGGCTCCACCGCCCCGACTGGTGACGGCGCCGGTACGGATCGCGGACGCGGCGACCGTCCGGCTGCTGCGCCCGGGAGACCGGGTCGATGTGATCGCCGCACCGTCCGCACCGGGCGGGCCGGGCGGATTCGGCGGGCCCGGAGCGGAGGGCGCGGCGGCCTCCGGCGAGGCCGGGCAGGCGCGGGTGGTCGCGGCGGGGGTACGGGTGGCCGCAGTTCCCCGGGTTCAGGGGGCGTTCGGGGAAGGGCCGGACGGGCCGGAGGGCGGGGCGCTGGTGGTGCTCTCGGTGCCCCGGTCGACGGCCACGGCCCTGGCCGGTGCCGCGGCGACCTCCCGGCTGGCGGTGACGGTGTGCTGACCCGGGAAGTACGGGCCGGGGGCCGGGGCGGCGCCCGGGAGTCCGGGCTCCGGGTGCCCGCGCGGTCGCCCGCCGGGCGGGGCGTGCCCGTCACTCGTACAGGCGTACCGCCGTTGCACCTCCCGGCCACCCGGAATTGGACAGCCCGACCACTGTGTGCCGTAGGTTGCGGAGCGATTGGCTCCGTATTCCTCCTCCGCAACGAAAGGCTCAGTGGTGACCGAGAAGAAAGTCAGCGTCCTGGAGGGCTTCAAAGCCTTCCTGATGCGCGGCAATGTGATCGACCTGGCGGTAGCGGTCGTCATCGGCGCGGCGTTCACGAGTGTGGTGAACTCCTTCGTCAAGGGCATCATCAACCCCCTGGTCGGCGCCTTCGGCACCAAGGACCTCGACGCCTACAGCTCCTGCATCAAGGGCACCTGCCAGGTGGTGAACGGGGAGGTGCAGGGCATCAAGATCATGTGGGGTTCGGTGCTCGGCGCGGCCCTCACCTTCCTGATCACGGCGGCGGTCGTCTACTTCCTGCTGGTGCTGCCGATGGCCAAGTACCTGGCCCGCAAGGCGGCCAGGGACGCGGCGAAGGAAGGCACGAAGGAGGTCGTCGAGCTGACGGAGCTGGAGGTCCTCAAGGAGATCCGCGACGCGCTGGTGGCGCAGTCGCGGGGCGAGGGCGGTGGCTCCGGGTCCTCGCCGGGACGCCCGCTGGGCTGACCCGGGTGGCCCGGGCCACGGGTCACAGGTGGTGGGGCGGCTTCTCGTCGAGGAAGCGGGCGAGATCGTCGGCCGAGGCGGCGGCCGGAGGCCGCTCGCCCCACCCTCGGTCCGTATCGTCCGCGGACTGCTGGTCCAGCGGATCGTCGAAGTCCAGGACCGGCTTCGGGTTCTGCTGCCGGGTGTTCTTCGCGTCGCGCGGTCCGGGGGCGGGGGCGGTGCTCATGTCTCCAGGGTACGGCGCGCGGCGCCGCGCCCCGGTGGGATTCCCGGCCCTTACGGTCCCGGCGGGCCCCGCTCCCCGGCCGCGCCCCGCCGCGCGGGCACGGTCCGCCGCCCCAGCGGCTCCTCCCCCGCTCACGGCGGCGACGGCTCCCGGAGGCCCAGTCCCGCAGCTGTTGGGCGCGCTGAGAGACGTGATGAGGCGGATGGTCCCGGTCTCCCGGCCGGGGCCGGAGCGCCCCGGGGCTCGCGGACGGGCCGAGCGCCATGGGTGTTCAGCGGTCCTTCGGGCCGAGGGCCCACAGTCCGAGGACCACGACGAACGACAGACACAGGAATCCCGCACCCCACCACGCGGTCTCGGTACGGCCCGACATCCAGGCGTCGACGACCACGGTGAGGCCCCACAGCTGACCGGCGACGGCGCCCAGGACGAGTACGAGCCGGGCGGTGAGCCCGGCGGATCCGGCCGGGTCCTGCTCCCCACCCGCGCCGGGCCCGGGCCCGGTGTGCCGGATCCGGGGATCGGTCCAGCCGCTGGTGGACCGGATCTGGGGATATCGCTCGCGTACGGCCCGGTTGAGCCTGGGCTCGGCGCTCCCGGGGTGGTAGCCGTCCTGGGGCCCCGCGGCCCCGGCTCCGGGGCCGTGGCCGTCCTCGGCGGGCCGTCCCGGCTCCCCCGGGCCGGAACTCGATTCGCCGGTGCCGGGTCCGGAGCCGTACGGCCGCTCGGGGGGCGGTCCGGATGGCTGGTCGGCGGGCCGGTCGGGAGGCGTCATACGTCGTCCTTCGGCAGCTCGGCGCCGGGGCAGCCGAGTTCCACGGCCTGGTCGGGGGAGACCTCGGCGAACTGGCGGCACCAGGCGTCCTTGTCGCTCTCGCCGGAGCGGGTGGTCGCCAGGGCCCAGATACTGCCGTCGAGGTCCTCGGTGACGATCACCCTGGGCAGCGGCCGGGGCGGCGGACCGGCGGTGACCTCGCCCGTACGGACGTCGAAGACGCCGTCGTGGCAGGGGCAGAGCAGTTCGCCCTCCTGGCCCCGGTCGGCCCGGTAGAGCACGGCGCAGGCGAGATGGGTGCAGACGGCCGAGTAGCCCACGAGGGTGCCGTCGGCGAGCCGGACGGCGACGGCCCGGTCGTCCTTCCCCGGGTAGGTGAAGGCCAGGGCCTCGCCGGGGGCCAGACTGTCGGCGATCTTCCGGGGGTCGGGGGTTCCCTCGACGTCGTTGGGCCGGTGCAGGATGCCCGCGGCGACCCCGATCCCGCCGAGGGCGAGACCGCCGGAGACGATAGTGACGATCCGCAGATAGTCGCGTCGGGTGGTGAGCGCGTCGGCCGCGATCCGGTCGCGCAGCGCCTCCCGGGCACCGCCCGGCCCGCCGGAACCGTGGAACTCGGGATCGCCGGACTCGGGGCCGTGGGGTCCGGGGCCCTGATGCCCGCCGTCGCCGGGCGGGCCGCCGTGGGCGGGCGGGTCTCCCCCGGCACCGGGCCCGGAGGGCGGGGGCGCGGTCAGGCTCATCGGGGCCCCGCCTCCCGGGTGTCGACCCCGTTGACCTCCACCACCGGCAGCCCGCCGGGGAGGGGCCACCGGGCCCGGTCGGCGGGGACGGCCATCGCGACCCCGGTCCGGACCGTCGTCGCGCCGAAGGTGAACGAGTCGGCGACCTGTACCCCGGGGCGTTCGGCCCGCAGTTCGTCGAGGGTGCCGTAGAAGAGGGCCCCGGTGGGGCAGACCGTGGCGCACATGGGGGCGAGACCGGACGAGGTGCGGTCGTAGCAGAGGTCGCACTTCATCTGGAGTTTCGCGGCCAGATCGATCTTCGGTACGCCGAAGGGGCAGGCGTTGACGCAGTGGGCGCAGCCGATGCAGCGGGAGGTGTCGGCCTGCTGCACCACCCCGTCGGCGGTCACCTGGATCGCGTCGGCCGGGCAGACCTCGGCACAGGGCGCGACGGGGTCCTCGCAGTGCATACAGACCGTGGGAAGGGAGGCGACGGAATGGCCCTCGTCGGGGTAATCGAGATGGATCATGGACCGGCCGCGGTGCGAGTCGCATTCCCGGCAGGCGGAGACACATGCCTGGCAGCCGATGCAGCGCCCGGGATCGATGAAGATCGTTCTGCCCATCATGGGAGGTCAGCTCCTCTCCGCGGTGCCCCGGCCCTGCGGGGCGGTGGGCGGCAGGGGATCGGTGCGGGCGGCCCCGGCCTCGCGGGGACGGGGGTCGTGGCCGGGTGCGGCAGGCGGCGCGGGTACCGGTTCGAGGTGCTCGGCCCGTTCGATCCGGCAGGCGCAGACCTTGTACTCCGGGATCTTGGAGCGGGGGTCGAGGGCGTCGATGGTGAGGGTGTTGGCGGCGGTCGGGATCGGCCAGTGGTAGGGCACGAAGACGGTGTCGGGGCGGATGGCCTCGGTGACGAGTGCGGGCAGGACCGTACTGCCGCGCCGGGTGACGACCCGAACCGGATCACCGTTGCGGAAGCCGTGGGCGGGGTGGATCTCGGCCCAGGGCCGGGGGGTCTGCTCAACCAGGGCGCCGAGCCGCCGGGTCTGGTTGCCGGAGAGGAAGTGCGCGACGGTCCGGCCGGTGGTGAGCGAGAGGGGGTAGTCGTCGCTGTACGGGTCGGCGGGCGGGCGCCATTCGACGGGCTGGAGGTGGATCAGCCCGTCGGGGTGGTAGCTCCGGCCGTCCTCGAAGAGCCGGGGTGTGCCGGGATGGTCCGTGGCCGGGCAGGGCCAGGCGATGCCGCCGGTCTCCTCCAGCCGTTCGTAGGTGATGCCGTAGTAGTCGTTGACGGTCCCGGCGGAGGCGATCCGGAGTTCCTCGAAGACGTCGCGGGACCCGGCGTAGGGGAACTTGTCCCCCGCGCCCAGGAGTTCCGCGAGCCGGCAGAGGACCCAGGTGTCGGTCCGTACGCCCGGCGGGGGTTCCTGCGCCTTGTTGTGCTTGACGACCCTGGCCTCCGCGTTGGCCATCACGCCCTCGTCCTCGGCCCAGGTGGTGACGGGGAGGACTACATGGGCGTTGGCGGCGGTCTCGGAGAGGAAGAAGTCGCACTGGACGTGGAAGTCGAGGGTGTCGTATCCGGCGGTGACGGTCCGCAGATCGGGCAGGGACACGAAGGGGTTGTTGCAGACGCCGAGCAGGCCGCGGATCTCCCCGCGCCGCATCTGGTGCACCATCTCCATCATGGAGGTGCCAGCGGGGGGCAGTTCGGCCTCGTCGATGCCCCAGATCTCACAGATCTGCCGCCGGTGTTCCGGGTCGTTGATGGAGCGCCCGCCGGGCAGCAGATCGGACTTCTGGCCGTGTTCCCGGCCGCCCTGGCCGTTGCCCTGGCCGGTGAGGGTGCCGTATCCGGCGCCGGGCCTGCCGATATTGCCGGTGGCGGCGCAGAGGTTGATGACGGCGAGGCAGTTGTCGACGCCCTGGGTGTGGTGCTCGATGCCCCGGGCGTGCCAGGCCATGGCCCGGTCCGCGGTACCGAAGGCCCGGGCCACCTCGACGATCTGGGCGGCCGGTACGCCGCAGATCTCCGCCGCGCGCTCGGGCGGATGGGCGGCCACCGTCTTCCGGACCTCGTCCCAGCCGCTGGTGCGGCCGGCGAGGAAGTCCTCGTCGGTCAGGCCCTCGGCGACGACGACATGGAGGACGGCGTTGAAGAAGGCCGCGTCGGTGCCGGGCCGCAGGGCGACATGGATATCGGCGGTACGGGCGACCGCGGTCTCCCTGGGGTCCACCACGATCAGCCGGGCCCCCCGGTCCCGGGCTCCCCAGACGTACTGGGTCAGTACGGGGAAGCATTCGCCGATGTTGGATCCGGCGATCAGCAGGCAGTCGGTCCGGAGGATGTCGGAGAACGGGTTGCCCGCCCGGTCGATGCCGAAGGCGAGCTTGTTGGCGCCCGCGGCGGACACCATGCACAGTCTGCCGTTGTAGTCGACGTGCCGGGTCTTCAGAGCGACCCGGGCGAACTTGCCGACCAGATAGGTCTTCTCGGTGAACAGGCTCGCCCCGCCGAGCATGCCGAAGGCGTCGGCACCGTACCGGCTCTGGACCCGGCGGATCCCGGCCGCGGTGACCGACAGGGCCTCGTCCCAGGAGACTTCCCGGAAGGGTTCGTCGCGGGAGGCGCGGACCAGTGGGGCGGTGAGCCGGTCGGGGTGGTTGACCTGCTGGTAGGCGTTGATGCCCTTGGGGCAGAGCCGCATCCGGTTGATGTCGTGGTTGCGGGGTTCGACGCCGAAGACCCGGCCCGTGCGGTCGACCCGCAGATACATGCCGCACTGCACCCCGCAGAAGCAGCAGTGGGTGGGGACGAGGGTCTCGCCCGCCCGGCCGATCCGCCAGTTCCCGGCGGATACGCCTCCGGCGTCGCGGAAGGCGGTGGTGCCGGGCGGGGCGACGGCCGGGTCGAGCGGGATGTCGCCGGGTGCGGGCGGATACGGAGCGGCCGTCAATGGAAACCCTTCTTCACATCGGTGAGATACGCGCTGCCCCGCAGGACCCGTTTACAGCGGGGGCAGTACTCGGGCCACTCCCCGAAGTCGAGTTCCAGATCCCGCAGGCTGCCCCGGACGGTCTCCATGGTGGGCGCGGTGTCGACGGGCTCCCCGCAGCGGCGGCAGGCCAGGACCTGCGAGTCCTGCCGGGCCGTGTACTTGACCAGCTGCATGCCCACGGCGGCGGGCCGCTGGACGATATGGAAGAACTTCCCGAACGGGATGTACACCAGCGTCAGCACCACCACGGCCATATGCAGCACGGCCAGGAACTCGTATCCGCCGCCGTCGAGGAAGAGCGAAGAGAAGGTGAGGAGGAGACCGGTCACGGCGATCACGAGAAGGGCGATCAGCGGTACGAGGTCGTAGCCGAACCGCTGGCCGGCGACGGCGCCCCGCTCGCGGGACCTGCGCCAGAGGAAGTAGGAGGCGCCCCCGATGACCAGGACCGCGGCCAGGTCGAGGCCGTGGAACATGATCCAGCCGATGGCGTTCAAGGCGTCGAAGCCGAGGACCTTGAAGCCCCAGATCCGCATCTCGTAGCCGGGTCCGGAACCGGTGGCGGAGGTGAAGGTGAACCAGCCCCAGGTGAGCGGGAAGGTGATCAGGGCGGCCAGCACACAGCCCCAGAAGACCAGCTGGTGGGCGATCCAGCGGGACCGGGAGCGGGCGCCGAGGAACTTCTGGAAACCGAGATAGGTGGCGATCATCCGGGGCACGGCGGTGGGCGCCCGGCGGAAGTTGGCGACCGAGAAGAAGCTCCGCCACCCCTGGCGGAAGAGCCGGCGGGCACCCGGGGAGGAGATCCAGACGGTGTAGCGGTACGCCACGCCGAAGGCGAGGAAGACGGTGGCGACGGCATAGGGCAGGAGGGCCGAGTCGAAGTCGCGCAGCATCCGGCTGCCCAGCACGATCGCCAGGACGAGCAGCCCGGAGACGACAGCCCCGGCGGCCACGGCCCGCCCGACGACATGCCCGGTACCGCCGGACCCGGGACCGGGTCCCTGGCCGGGTCCCTGATCGGGTCCCTGACCGGGGGCATGCGGCGGTTCGGCGGCCCCGGGTCCGGCTCCCGTCCCGGCTCCGGGGCCGGGCGGGACGGGCGGCTGCTGCGCGGAGGGCGGGGAGGCGGGGGAGGGCGGGGAGGGGGAGGGGGGAGGGGCCCCCGGGAGGGCGGGTTCGTCGGGCGGCGGGGGCGGGGCGGTCACGCGGCCCACCGTAGGCAGGGTGGGCGGGATGCGCCTTTTGTGCGGCGGACACGTCAGGCGGTGGGGTGATGGCTTAGCCCAGTCGGCCCGTGGCACCGGTAGGGAAGGGGCCGGGTGCGGGAAGGCCGTCGTATGACCACCACTCCCCACGGCGCCGGGGACGCGGACGAACCCCCGGACCGCCCCGGAGGCGATCCCGCCGAAGGCTCCGGCGACGGCCGCGCCGGTGAGGCCGCCGACCGGTCCACCGCCGCCGGAACCGGAGCCGAAGCCGGAGCTGGGACCGCAGGGACCGCCCGTATCGGAGGCGGCGGGGACGAAGGCCGCGGGGGTGGCGGGGCCGTGGTGCGGCACGGGGCCGCGCCATTGCGGCGGATGGTGCCGCGCCGGACGGACGAGGGGCATCGCGCGGCGACCCCGCTGGAGCTCTTCTTCGACCTCTGCTTCGTGGTCGCCGTCGCCCAGGCCGGGGTCCAGTTGGTCCACGCCCTCGCCGAGGGCGAGCCGGGGCGGGGTCTGATCGGCTACGCCTTCGTCTTCTTCGGGGTGTGGTGGGCGTGGATGAACTTCACCTGGTTCGCCTCCGCCTACGACTGCGACGACGTGCCGTACCGGGTGGCGACACTGGTACAGATCGCCGGGGTGCTGGTGTACGCGGCCGGGGTGCCCCGGGCGTTCGAGGAGAACGACTGGCGGATCGCCGTCGGCGGGTATCTGATCATGCGGCTGGCGCAGACCGGCCAGTGGCTGCGGGCCGCCACCGCGGACACGGGCGCGGGACGGCGTACGGCTCTGCTGTACGCCGCCGGGATCTCGCTCTGCCAGCTGGCGTGGGTGGCTCTGCTGTTCGCGCCCGACGGGTCGAAGCGGTGGCTGTTCCCGGTGGTGATCGTGTCGGAGCTGGCGGTGCCGCCGCTCGCCGAGCTGAGGCACCGTACGTCCTGGCATCCGCGGCACATCGCGGAGCGGTACGGCCTCTTCACCCTGATCGTGCTGGGCGAGACGATGGCGGCGAGTACGGTCGCGGTCCAGTCGGCGCTGGACGAGCACAAGGCGGTCGCGGAGTTGCTGCCGCTGGCCGCCGGGGGCTTGCTGATCATTTTCTCGGCGTGGTGGATCTACTTCGCGGTGCCGGAGCACGAGCGGCTGACGTCGAACCGGCGAGCGCTGCCGTGGGGTTACGGCCATGTGCTGGTCTTCGGTTCGGCGGCGGCGATCGGCGCGGGGATGGAGGTGGCCGTGGAGCACGCGGTCGGCCAGGCCCATATCTCGGCCGGGGCCGCCGCGGCGGCGGTGACCGTACCGACGGCGGTATTCCTGCTGACGGTGTGGTTTCTGCACTCCCGGCACTTCAAGCGGGGCTGGGCACAGCAATCGACGCTGCCGCTGGCGGCGGTGGCGGTCGTCGGCTGTACGTTCGCCGGTGACCGGGCGGTCCCGTTGGCCGGTGTGGTGACGGCGGCGGCGGTCGCGGTGGGTGTGGTGCTGGCGGAGCGGGAGTTCCGCCGGGCGTGGCAGTCGGTGGACGGCGGTCCTCGTGGTACCCAGGACGCATGAGTGACGCGATGGAACGGTGTGAGGGCGGCCGGTACGGGGATCGGGGCGCGGGGTCGGTCCCGCCGGGCGCGTACGGGGTGGTGACGGGGTGGTGACTGCGGGCCGGAACGACGCGCTGACGGATGTGACGGGGTTGCGGGTGGGGCATGCGCGGCTGCCGGGTGCGGGGGCGCTGAGCGGGACGACGGTGGTGCTGGCGCCCGAGGGGGGCGCGGTGGCGGCGGTGGATGTGCGCGGGGGCGGTCCGGGTACGCGGGAGACGGACGCGCTCGATCCGCGGAATCTGGTGCAGCGGGTGGACGCGGTGGTGCTGACGGGCGGGAGCGCGTTCGGGCTGGACGCGGCGGGTGGCGTGATGGCGTGGCTGGAGGAGCGGGGGCGGGGAGTTCCGGTGCTGCCGGGGCGGGTGGTGCCGGTGGTTCCGGCGGCGTGTGTGTTCGATCTTGGGCGTGGTGGGGAGTGGGGGGCGCGGCCGGACGCGGCGACGGGCCGGGCCGCGGTGGAGGACGCGGCGGCTTCGGTCGTCGGCGGGCCGGTGGCGGTGGGGAATGTGGGGGCGGGTGTGGGAGCGGTGACGGGTGCGCTCAAGGGGGGTGTGGGGACGGCGAGTACGGTTCTGCCGGGCGCCGGGGCGGATGGTGCTGATGTGACGGTGGCGGCGCTGGTGGTCGCGAACGCGGCGGGTGACGTGCTCGATCCCCGGACGGGGGTGTTGTACGGGCAGTACGTACACGGCACGGGACCGGCGGGGCCCGGCGTAGGGCCGGATTCGCCTACGACCGCGAACACCGGCACGGACTCGGGCACGGACACCGGTACCGGCTCGGGCACTGATACCAGTACCGGTTCGGACTGGATCCGGTTTCCCGATCCCGCGGTGCACGCGGCGGCGCTGCGCAGGCTCGCGGAGGTACGGGCGGCGAGCGGCCCGCCGCCGTTGAACACGACGCTCGCGGTGGTGGCGACGGACGCGGATCTGGTCAGGGCCCAGGCGCAGAAGCTGGCGGGGACGGCGCATGACGGGATCGCGCGCGCCGTACGGCCGGTACATCTGCTCCATGACGGCGATACGGTCTTCGCGCTCGCCACGGGGGCGGTGCCGCTGCCCCCGTCGGATCCCCTGGCGCTCAACGCCGTCCTGGCGGCCGGGGCGGATGTGGTGTCGCGGGCCATTGTGAACGCCGTGCTGGCGGCGGAGCCGGTCGCGGGCGCGGGCGGGGTTTTCCCGTCGTACCGGGAGCTGTATCAGTAACCGGAGGGGTGTTCCCGGTGTCCGCCGGGGACACCGCCGACGTCCGCCTCCCCGGACCGGGGGGACATCAACTGACATGACAGATATGCCCTGTTGACAGAGAGCGGGAACTCTACAAAGAGTTCCTACGTTTTCGGTAACGCCGGACCCGATGTCGGAACCAGGGGCTACTTTTAGCAATCAACGTGTTACTTGTGGCGACGGCCAGGAGACCCACTTTGAACGATCCGTACGAGACAACCGAGGCGCATCTGGTGCGACTCCTGGGTCGGGCGCTCAACTCCTTCGATCTGCCCGACACCACGGTCGACAGATTGGGCTCGGCGCTGGCTCACGCGAGTTCGCTCCACTCCTCGCACCACAGCGCGCGACTCGACCGCGCCACGTACCGCCATGCGTATCTGCTGGCCGACGGCTCGTCCGTCGTGCTCTGGGAGCTGGTGCACAACTCGGGTCCCGGCGGTGCCGAGCAGCACGAGGTGTACGCGGACGAGTCCGAGGTCAGACTGGCGGCGTCCCGGCTGCCCGCGGGTTTCCCCGGCTTCGCCGACAGCGGTCCGGGCCCGGGGCCCGGTCCGGGTTCCGGCGGCCGTCGCGGCGGGCGTTCGGCCGACGGTTCCCCGGGCCTCGACGGCTCCCGGCGCTCCGGCGGCGGGCCGGTCGGACCGAACGGCCCGTTCCCGGACCCGGCCTGGGACGGCGAACCCGGTGACGGCGGTATCCGTAGCGGTGCCCGTACCGGCGGTACCGGTACCGGCGGTACGGGGCGAGACGCCGAGGCCACGGAGGACACGTACGAAGGTTCGGGGCTCTCCGACGGCTCCGACCCCGCGGACCGGGGTGCGCTCGGCCCGGCGGGTCTCGGCGGCTCCCACGGCCGGACGGGGTCTGCGGGATTCGACGGACCCTGGGATTCCAGCAGGTCCGGCGGCGGCTTCGACGGGTCCGGCGGCTTTGACGGGTACGAGGGGTTTCAGGGGTTCGGCGGCGGATCGGCCACCGACTTCGGGTCGGACATCGACCTCCTCGCCGGGCTGCTGTCCGCGCCGCCCGCCCCGCTCCCCCGGATGTACGTCCCGGACAACTCCGCCGACCATGCCCGCCGGGTGCTGCGGCGCGCGGAGAACGCGGACCGTCCCGGCCCGAAGACGGCCGAGTTGCTGCGCGGCGCCTTCGCGCACCACATCACCCAGGTCTTCGGCCGCCAGTGCCGAGTCGGTTTCCGGGACGCCGGGTTCACCCTCTACGAGCACGCGTTTCTGCTGCTCGACGGTGCCGAGGTGTCCCTGTGGGAGGTGGAGCACACCGCGACTCCGGACGGCCGCCATATGTGTGAGGTGTACGCGACGGAGAGCGGCGCGCGCGAGGCGATGGAGTCGCGGGGCAGAGGACGTTCGGCGCCCCGGGCCGGGCTCTGAGCCTTCGGACCGGGGCGCCGGGGCGGACCTGAATCAGCGGACCGGCGGGACCAGCAGGAACCAGCGGAACGAGCAGGATCCGGCGGGAACGGCCCGTGGTTCGGGGCGGTCAGCGCGTCAGGGCGGCTTCCTTGATGCTTCCGTCCACCGCGTCCCCGGCCACCCGGTCGCCGTCCGGCTGTGCTTCGGCCCGGGACCCCTCCGCCGGGGTCGTGGTTCCGTCCGGATCATTCGGATCATCCGAATCGGGCGTACCGCCTTCGAGGTGCTGGGCGGGGCGGGCGGGCAGGGCGAACATCAGCAGGAAGATCACGGCGAGGACCGCGACGATCCACCACAGGGAACTCCGGAAGGCGTCGGAGAAGGCCGTTCCGGCGGTCGCCGGGGTGAGCCGCCGCTCGTCGATCGATCCGAAGAAGACGACGGCGACCAGTCCGAGGCCGAGCGCCGTACCCATCTGCTGCACGGTGCTGATCAGCCCGGACGCGGAGCCGGCGTGCTCACGCGGTACGCCGGAGAGGATGGCGTCCGTCAGCGGGGCGACGATCAGCCCCATCCCCAGCCCCATCACGGCCAGCGGTGCCGTCATCTGCCAGGCGGTGATCGTGGTGCCGTAGCGGTCGGCTTCCCAGATGTAGATCAGGATTCCGGCGATCATCAGCAGGGCACCCGTCTGGAGGACCTTGCGGCCGAACCTCGGGACGAGCTTCTGTACCGACAGCCCGGCGGCGACGGAGACCGCGATCGAGAACGGTACGCCGGTCAGTCCGGCCCGCAGCGGGCTCCAGCCCAGCCCGTTCTGCATATAGATCGTCCAGACCAGGAAGAAGACCCCGAGGGCGAGGCCGAAGACGAGCTGGACGGAGATCCCGGCGGCGAAGGACTTGATCCGGAAGAGGGAGAGTTCGATCAGCGGGGAGCCGTCCTTGCGGGCCTTGTACCGCTCGTACGCCACCAGGGCGACGAACATCGGCACACTGCCCGCCATGACGACGAAGCCCCAGGTGGGCCAGTCGAGTTCATGGCCCCGGGTCAGCGGATAGACCAGCATCAGCATGGCGGCGGTGACGAGGACGACACCGACGAAGTCGAGCCGGAGCGCCTGGGGGGCGCGGGACTCGGTGAGATAGATCCGGCCCAGGATCAGCCCGGCGATCCCGACGGGCAGATTGATCAGGAAGATCGGCCGCCATTCGAGGCCGAAGAGGTTCCACTGGGTCAGCAGGGCGCCGATCAGGGGCCCGGAGACCGCGCCCAGTCCGATGACGGCGCCGAAGAGCCCGAACACCTTGCCGCGTTCATGGGCCGGGAAGGTGGTGTGGACGATCGACAGGACCTGGGGAACCATCAGGGCCGCGGTGGCGCCCTGGGCCAGCCGGGCCGCGATCAGCATCTCAGGACCGGCGGCGAATCCGCAGAGCGCGGAGGCGACGGTGAAGCCGCCGATGCCGATGAGGAAGACGCGTTTGCGGCCGTAGATGTCGCCGAGCCTGCCACCCGTGATCAGACCGGCGGCGAAGGCCAGGGCGTATCCGGCGGTGATCCACTGGATGGCACCGAAGGAGGCGTCGATGGTCCGTTCGATGCTGGGGATGGCGATATTGACGATGGTGACGTCGACCAGGTCCATGAAGGCTGCGGTCATGATCACGGCGAGGGCGATCCAGCGGCGCCGGTCGTTCTCCCCGACTCCGGCCTCGGCTCCGGCCCGGGCTCCGGATCCGGCCTCGGCTCCGTCGGCTATCGTCTCGGCCTCGGCCTCCGCCGCCACCATCGTCGCCGTCGCCATCGCCTTCACCGAAGCGCTGTCAGGGGCTTCCGGACCACTGATCCGGTCTTGCTGTGAGGTCATGGGCAGGACAGTAGAAGTCCATTAGGACAAAAGAAGTCCTAGTGCGGCCTCATCCTGGGAGGCATGACGGACACTCCTGTACGCCTGTTGAATCTGCTGTCCCTGCTCCAGACGCCGCGCGAGTGGCCGGGCAGCGAATTGGCCGACCGGCTCGCCGTGAGCACCCGGACGATCCGCCGGGACATCGACCGATTGCGGGATCTGGGCTACCCCGTGGAGGCGACCCGGGGCGCGGTGGGCGGCTACCGGCTGGTGGCCGGGGCCGCGATGCCTCCGCTGATGCTGGACGACGAGGAGGCGGTGGCGATCGCGGTGGGCCTGCGGGCCGGGGCGGGGCATGCCATCGAGGGCGTCGAGGAGGCGTCCGTACGGGCACTGGCCAAGCTGGAGCAAGTCCTGCCCGGGCGGCTGCGCTATCGGGTCGCGACCCTTCAGGACGCCACGATCCCGCTGGTCAAGGGCGACGGCGCGACTGTCTCACCGGGGACGCTGACGACGATAGCGAGTGCGGCGAGCGGACGGGAGCGGCTGCGGTTCGGCTATCGCGCCGGGGACGCCACGGAGTCGCGGCGGCTGGTGGAGCCGTACCGCCTGGTCTCCACGGGATGGCGCTGGTATCTCGTCGCGTACGACCTCGGCCGGGAGGACTGGCGCACCTTCCGGGTGGACCGGGTGTCGGAGGCGTTCGCGACGGGTGCCAGGTTCACGCCCCGGGAGCTGCCGACGGGCGACGGGGCGGAGCTGTTGCGGGCGACGATGTCGGGTCCGCCGCGGGGGGACTACGCGTTCGATGTGTCCTTCGCGGCGCCCGCGGCGTTCGTGGCGGCCCGGCTGCCGGGGCATCTGGGGGCTCCGGTGGCCACCGGCGACGAGAGCTGCCGACTGCGGAACCGCGCGTCGGACTCCGTGGAGTGGCTGGCCCTGCGGCTGGCGCTGGTCGACTGCGAGTTCACCGTGCACGGACCGCCCGAGCTGGTGGGGTACGTCCGCGATCTGGGCGCCCGGCTGACCCGGGCCGCCCCCGGCGACGTCTGACGGAGGGCGAAGGCGGGGCGGGGCGCGGGGGCAGGGAAGGACCCCGAGACCGGGGGGAGGGCCTCGGGGTCCGCTTATGGGGGGCCGCTACGGCCCCGATATCGGCACGGCGCTCCGGCTGCCCCGGATGGCGCCCCACCCGTCCCGCAGCCTCCGAAGAGGCACCCGGCGGCCGGGCCGTCGCCCGACCAGCGTCGCCGGGTCAGGCCGTCAGCCGGGTCAGGCCGCCGCGTCGAATCCGGTGTCCCGCGCCATTCGCTTCAGCTCCAGCAGTGCGTGCTTCTCGATCTGGCGGATGCGCTCACGGGTCAGCCCGTGCTCCTTGCCGACCTCGGTCAGGGTGCGCTCACGGCCGTCCACGATCCCGTACCGCATCCGGATGATGGAGGCGGTCCGCTGGTCGAGCTGGCCGATCAGATCGTCGAGACCCTCACTGCGCAGCAGCGTCAGCACCGACTGCTCCGGCGATATCGCGGAGGTGTCCTCCAGGAGGTCGCCGAACTGGGTCTCCCCGGAGTCGTCGACGGACATATTGAGACTGACGGGGTCACGGGCCCAGTCGAGGACGTCGGTGACCCGCTCGGGGGTGGAGCCCAGCTCCTCCGCGATCTCGGCGGCCTCCGGCTCGCGCCCCTTCTCCCGGTTGAACTCCCGCTGCACCCGGCGGATACGGCCCAGCTCCTCCACGAGGTGGACGGGGAGGCGGATGGTCCGCGACTGGTCGGCGATGGAGCGGGTGATGGCCTGGCGGATCCACCAGGTGGCGTAGGTGGAGAACTTGAAGCCCTTGGCGTAGTCGAACTTCTCGACCGCGCGCACCAGGCCCGCGTTCCCCTCCTGGATCAGGTCGAGCAGGGGCAGCCCACTGCGCGGGTAGCGCCGGGCGACGGCCACGACGAGCCGCAGGTTGGAGCGGATGAAGACATCCTTGGCCCGCTCGCCGTCGGCGGCCAGGGCCTCCAGCTCCTCGCGGGTCGCTCCCCCGGCGTCGCTCTCGACCTCTTTGTCGAGGATCTGCCGGGCGTAGACACCCGCCTCGATCGTCTGGGACAGCTCGACCTCACGAGCGGCGTCCAGCAGCGGTGTACGCGCGATCTCGTCGAGGTACATGCCGACCAGGTCGCGGTCGGCGATCTCCCCGCCGGAGACGCGAGCGCTGCTTGCCCGGCCGGTGGTCCCCTTGGTCTCGGACTGGCGACGGGCGACGGCACGGGTGGCCATGCGAGCTCCCTTGCTGAGTAGTGTCGCGACACCCTTTCGGGTGCCCTGCATCCGATGGAATCAACGATTGCAATCCGGACAGAATTCCCGTGCCGCGCGACATTTTTTATGATCTTGCAGTACCCTGTCCCGCCACACGAGGAGGTCGTATGGTCCGGTCGCGTCGCGAGCCGACAGAAGTGCAGGTCAAGCCGGGTACGGAGGCCGATCTCGAAGAGCTGACGGCGCTGTACAACCACTACATCGTGGAGACGCCCATCACCTTCGACACCCGACCCTTCACCTCCGGGGAACGTCTGCCGTGGTTGCGTTCCCACCCTGAAGACGGCCCCCACCGCCTTCTGGTTGCCCGGGGCCCCGATCAGGGCCTGCTCGGCTATGTCACCAGCGGCCCGCTCCGGCCCAAGGCCGCGTACTCGACCTCGGTGGAGGTCAGCGTCTACTGCGCGCCCGACGCGGGCGGCAAGGGCGTCGGCACGGCACTGTACGAGGCCCTGTTCAAGGCGCTGGAGGGCGAGGACGTCCACCGGGCCTACGCGGGGATCACCCAGCCCAATGACGCGTCGGTACGGCTCCACACCCGGTTCGGCTTCCGCCCCCTGGGGACGTATCACGAGGTGGGCCGGAAGTTCGGCCGCTACTGGGACATCACCTGGTACGAGAAGCGTCTGGGCGGGGCCGACCCGGAGGCCGACGCTCCCGGGACGTAGGGACGCGTGCGGGGGCGTAGCGACCCGGCACGGCCCGAGGGCTTAGGACCGAAGGCGGTACGGCGCTGGGCCCACAGTCCGTTACACCCCGCGACGGACCGTGCCTAGGGTCCGGGTATGAGTACCTCATCCCCCGGCGAAGCCCCCGTCCCCGCCCCGGCGAATTCCGGCCCCGGCCCCGTCCCGGCCGGTCCAGCCCCGGCCGTCCCCGACTCGTCGGGCCGACTCGACGAGGCCCTGGACCGTATCCACGACCTGGGCCCCGAGTTCGACGGCTGGCTGAGCAATCACGCCCCGATGGCCGTCGAGGCGCTGGTGCGCCACGGCCGCTCCGACACGGTCCACCGCTGGCTGGACCGCTACAGCGAGCGGCTGGAGGAGCTGCCCGCCCCCGCCACCCCGATCACGGCGGAGAACTGGCGCGAGGCGCTCGGCGACCCCCGCCGGATCACCGACTGGGCGCTCTACTTCGAGCGGGAGACGGCGGACCGCCCGTGGCGCGAGGTGCTGGCCGAGTGGTGGCCCCTGCTGCTGCCCGGGATCGCGGGCGGCGCCACGCATCCGGCGATCCGGGTGGGTCATGCCGTACGGACCCTGCTGACCACCGAGGAGACCACGCCCCGGGTCGTCGAACTGGCCCACGGGCTGGGCTATTGGGCGGCCCGCCACGATCCGCTGCCGGCCGGGCTGCGTTTCACCGGTTCACCGGCGGACGCGACGGCGGCGCTGGGCGCGGTGGCGCCGGTACCGGACCAGTCGGCTGGCATCAATCGGCGGCTGGCACAGCTGACGGCGCTCCCGGACTGGCCGAACACCCCGGCCGCGCCCGGGTCGCCGGAGGAGGCCGAGGTACGGCTGCGCGGTCTGGTCGCCGCCGCGACGCACCGGTACGCGACCCACGGCCACGCCGAGCCGGTGATGCTGGTCCATGCGGCGACCGCGCCGAACGCCGTCCTGAGGACGCTGCCCGCACTCCCCCGGGAGCTGTGGACGGCGAGTCTGGACGCGGCGTGGGCGGCGTCCGCCGCCGTCACCGCCGCGTACGTCCCGGCCGGTCTGGAGCCCTGGCCGGGCGCGGGACACGGGACGGCGGCGGGCTCGGCACGGGCCGGGACCAGGACACCCGAGGAGATCTTCGCGGCGGCCGCCGCGCACGGCGACGACCACACCATCAAGTTCACGGATACGGCACTGGACGTCGGCGACCCTTTGGCACTGATCGCCGCGGGACGCTCGATCGACCTGAACGAGCCGCTGCTCTGACCGGCGGCGTGGCCACCGGAGCCGCCGCCCGCCGACCGTACGACGACACGACCGGCCATACGACGACGCGTTCGGCCGTACGGTGGCGAAACGGCGCCGGGCGCCCGGCCCCCCCAATCCCCTGAACCGCCCGCCTCAGCCGAACTGGAGGGACCGCTTGGCCAGCCCCCACCAGAAGCCGTCGATCACACTGCGCCCGCCGTCCAGTTCGTCCGCCGCCGCTCCCAGGGTGACGAAGAGGGGCGCGAAGTGTTCGGTACGGGGATGGGCCAGGCGTCCGGCGGGCGCCGCGTGCTCGAAGTCGAGCAGGGCGTCGACATCGGCCGATTCCAGCGCTTCCCGTCCCCACTCGTCGAACTCGGTGGACCAGCCGGGGATGCCGTCGCTCCGCAGGGCCGCCAGGTTGTGGGTGAAGAACCCGCTGCCGAGGATCAGTACGCCCTCGTCGCGGAGCGGGGCGAGCCTGCGGCCGATCTCCATCAGCCGGGTGGGGTCGAGGGTGGGGAGGGAGAGCTGGAGCACCGGAACGTCCGCCTCGGGGTACATCTCCACCAGCGGTACGTACGCGCCGTGGTCGAGCCCCCGGTCGGGCACGTCCTGTACGGGGGTCCCGGCCCGGCGGAGCAGTTTCCGTACGGAGTCGGCGAGGGCGGGCGCCCCGGGGGCCGCGTACCGGACGGTGTAGTAGCGCTCCGGGAAGCCCCAGAAGTCGTACACGAGCGGCAGGGTCGTGGTGGCGCCGAGCGCCAGCGGGGCCTCTTCCCAGTGGGCGGAGACGATCAGGATCGCGGTGGGCCGGGGCAGCTCGGCCGACCAAGCGGCGAGCTGACCGGGCCACAGCGGATCGTCGGCCAGCGGGGGCGCGCCGTGGGAGAGGTAGATCGCGGGCATGCGCCCCGTCGGGGAGGTCTCGGTCGCGGTGGTCATGGCGTCTCCGATCCGACGAGAAGCTTGAAAGTTCAAGCTGACTGTTCCCGCCTACCGTAAGACCATTTAGTTCAACTTTCAAGAACAGGTCGTACAGTAGAGGCATGAATACGGCATCCACGGCGTCCCCCGCCCACGGCGAGGGCAGCTGCGAGGGCGGCCCGGCGCCGCGCTGGCTCACCGATGACGAACAGCGCGTCTGGCGCGCGTATCTCCATGCCACCATGCTTTTCGACGACCATCTCGACCGCCAGTTGCAGCGTGACGCCGGGATGCCGCATATCTACTACGGGTTGCTGGTCCAGCTCTCACAGGCGCCGCACCGCCGCAGGCGGATGACCCAACTGGCCATCGACGCCAAGATCACCCGCTCCCGGCTGTCGCATGCGATCTCCCGGCTGGAGAAGAAGGGCTGGGTCCGGCGCGAGGACTGCCCCTCGGACAAGCGCGGCCAGAACGCGGTCCTGACGGACGAGGGGTTCGCGGTCCTGGAGAGCGCCGCCCCCGGGCATGTGGAGGCGGTCCGCCAGGCCATGTTCGACCGGCTGACCCCGGAGCAGGTGGACCGGCTGGGCGAGATCATGATGATCATCGCGGACGGCCTCCAGCCCGCGGACTCGGGCGCCGATCTCCCCTGGCTCCGCTGACCCCCGCCACCCGGTTACCCGGCCGCCGGACCGCCGACGGCCACCCGGCCACCCGGCCACCGGGCCGCCAATGGCCACCGGGTCGCCGAGCCGCCAGGCCACCGGATCCGACCGCCGGTCGCGTACCCCCTGACCCGCCCGCCGGGTCCGGCCACCGGGCTCGCCCCACGGGTTCGTTCCCCGGCCCGAAGACCCGGCCCGTCCCACGACGACCCGCACCACGACGACCGGCCGCGGACGCCGGTAGCCGACACCGGTGGCCCCGGCGCCGGCCGTCGACAGCGGTGGGCCCCGCCGGAGGATTCACCTCCGGCGGGGCCCACCGCGTTTCCGTACCCGGGCGGATCGGCGACGCCCGTGCCCGGACTACCGACCTCTTCCGGCTCCGACCGGCCCGGACCGCACCCGGACCTGATCGCGCCGGACCGGCGTCAGTGTGCGATCACCGGCACCTTGACCTCGGCCTCGGCGCCGTCGCCGCCCGCCACCGTACCGGCGCCACCGGCACCCGGACGGCCCGCGTTGATCATGGTCAGGGCGATTACGGCGGCGACGACGAGGATGGCCACGGCCCACCAGATCGCCGAGGTGAAGCCGTGCACCATGCCCTGGAACTGGAGCAGCTCCCGGCTGGTGGCACCGGCCGCCCGGTCGGCGATGAACGACGACGTGGCGGAGGCCGCGATCGTGTTCAGCAGGGCGGTACCGATGGCACCGCCGACCTGCTGGGAGGTGTTGACCATCGCGGAGGCCACACCGGCGTCCTGCGGCTCGACCCCGTGCGTGGCGAGCGCCATCGCGGGCATGAACGCCGTACCCATACCGAGACCGAGCAGCAGCTGCGCGGGCAGGATCAGGGCGGGGTACGAGCTGCCTATCTCCAGCTGGGTCAGCATCAGCATGCCGACCGCGGCGACCAGGAAGCCGGGGCCCATCAGCAGTCGCGCCGGGACCCGGGTCATCAGCCGGGTGCCGATCTGCGTCGAGCCGACGATCATGCCGACGACCATCGGCATGAAGGCGAACCCGGTCTTGACCGGGGAGTACCCCTCCACGACCTGGAGGTAGATGGTGAGGAAGAGGAAGAGGCCGAACATGCCGATGATGGCGAGGCCGAGGGAGAGGTAGATCCCGGCCCGGTTGCGCTCGGTGAGCACCCGCAGCGGCAGCAGCGGCGCCTTCACCTTGGACTCGACGGCCACGAAGGCGCCCAGCAGGACGACCGACGCGACGAACATGCCGATGGTCAGGCCGTCCGTCCAGCCGGAGTGCTCGGCGCGGGCGAAGCCGTAGACCAGGGCGACCAGTCCGAGGGTGGAGAGGACGACACCCGGGATGTCGAGCGAGGAGCGGTTGCGGGCACCCGCGGGCTCCTTGATCACCAGGTAGGCGCCGACCGCGGCGACGATCGCGAACGGGATGTTGACGTAGAACGTCCAGCGCCAGTCCAGGTACTCGGTGAGGAAGCCGCCGAGGATCAGACCGACGGCGCCACCGCCACCGGCGATCGCACCGTAGATACCGAACGCCTTGGCGCGCTCCTTGGCATCGGTGAACATCACGGCGAGCAGCGACAGCGCGGCGGGCGCGAGCAGTGCGCCGAAGACGCCCTGGAGGGCGCGGGCGCCCAGCATCATGGCCTCGCCCGTCGCGGCGCCGCCGAGGGCGGAGGCCGCGGCGAAGCCGATGAGGCCGACGATGAAGGTCCGCTGACGGCCCCACAGGTCGGCTATCCGGCCGCCGAAGAGGAGCAGACCGCCGAAGGCGAGGGCGTAGGCCGTGATCACCCACTGGCGGTTGCCGTCGGAGATGCCCAGGTCCTCCTGGGCGGTGGGCAGCGCGATGTTCACGATGGTGGCGTCGAGGACCACCATCAGCTGGGCGAGGGCGATGAAGACGAGGGCCTTCCAGCGCGCGGGGTCGGCGCCGGGGATGCCGCCCGGGCCGGAACTGTCCGGCAGGGCGGTATCGGGAAGGGTGCGGTCGGTTTTTGACATGCGTGGAGCCACCTTGGAGTGCGAAGAGGTCATGTCGCCCCAATCGGGGCGTACGGTCGGCGCGACGAGGTCAGAGAGTCGGCCTGCCGAGGTCGTTCGGGCGTCGCCGGTACGGCTCTGGAGCCGGTCCCGTACGGAGGTCCGGTGCGGCGGTCGGGGTCAGTGGTGGTTGCGCAGGTCCTCCAAGGTGATGGATGTGCCGGTCAGTTCGGAACGAGCGGGCGCCTCGACTCCGTCGAGAAAGAGCTGGAGATAGCGGTGCACATACGACGTGTTGCTGTCGCAGCTCGTCCCCGGCAGGGGCCGGGTCAGCAGGCCGACGGCCATCATCAGATCGCTGGCGCCGACGTCGTGGCGCATCCGGCCCGCCGTCTGGGCCCGTTCGACCATGGCGGCCACGGTCGCCTCCAGGCGGGTGCGCCGGATCACCAGATCCGGATGCTCGCCGTCGAAGGTCTCCTTGATCATGGGGCACAGGGCCCCGGTCCGTTCGTCGGCCGCCCTGTGGACGAACCGGCGTACGGCGTCGAAGGGGTCGGCCTCCTCGGCGGAGGCCCGTTCCGCCTGGGCGCAGGCGCGATCGAGGACGGAGAGGACGACCGCGTGCACCAGGGACGCGCGGTCGGGGAAGTGCCGGTAGAGCGTGGCGTTGCCGACTCCGGCGCCGCGGGCGATCTCGTCGAACGACACCTCGGCCCCGTGGGCCGTAAACATGTCGCGGGCGGTACGGACGATCCGCTCACGGTTGCGCAGGGCGTCGGCCCGGGTCCGGCCGCGCGGGGCGCGGGCGCCGGAATGGTCCGGGCAGCCGCCGGTCACGGCGGCACCGGCACCGGCCGACCCGGCGGCGCGGTCGGCGAGGCCGCCGAGGCCGGAGATCCGCGTCGCGGCGTCGGCATCGGCACGGGCGGCGTCCCTGCCGACGCCACTGCCGCTACCCCTGTCGCTGTCCGCGCATACGACGGCGCCGGGGTCGGCGGCGCCGGTGTCCCGCCCGGAGGCGGTGTCGGCCCGCACGGCCGTACCCGCGCCCGTACCCTCGCCCACGGCCTCGGCGGCTGCGCTCACAGTGTCCACTCCCTTCGCCCCCGTCGTCCCACGGCTGTCGTGACGTCCGGACGCCACGACACCGGGTCCCGCCCGTCATGTCTGTTCGGCTCCCGGTCTCCCGGGCCGGCCGTCCGAAGCGGGGATCGGCTCCCCGTTTCGCGCGGCACTGATGCAAACGGGGACCCGCTCCCCGTTTGTTTCCCAAACCGAATGTGACCTACATCACATTTCCGTCGTTGTTCGGAACCCCACCCGATCGGCCCCACTCCGCGCGCGCCCCTCCCCCGCCGCCCGGAGGCTGATCGCATGCACCCCGCGCGCCGCCGGAGAGGCCCGAACAGCCGGATATCCAGCCGGAAGACCGGCTGGGCGTCCCGGGCGCCGAAGCACGCCCCCGTCCCCGAATCCCCCCTGGCCCCCACCCCGCCGAGCGGCCTCCCGCCCCTTCGCGGCGGCGGCAGCGGCTCCGGCGGCCGCCGGGGCGGAGCGAGCCGTGGCGGAGCGGGTACCTCCGGCCGGATCCGCCGGACCCGCCGGATCGGCGGCATCGCGGCGTTCCTCGCCCTCGCGATCGCCGCCCTGACCACCGCGAGCGATCCGCTGTCCGGGCCGGGCGGGACCTCTTCCGCGGGCCCGGCCGCCGCGCCCGACGCGACGGGCCTCGGCCCCTGCCGCCTCCCGGCGACCCTGGGCGTCCAGATGTCCGAGGGCCTGCCGACCCCGCCCGGTTTCTCCCCCTCGACCGGTGAGATCCGCGCCCTCAATCTGATGATCGACTTCCCGGACGCGGTGGGCGAGGGCACGGCGGCGGAACGTCTCGGCGAGTTCTTCCCGCAGACCGCGGAGTGGTTCCGGACCAGTTCGTACGGCCGGCTCAGCTATCTCCCGCAGTCCCCGCTGAGCGGCTGGCTGCGGATGCCGAAGCCGTTCACGGAGTACGGGATAGAGCGCGGCTCACCGTACGAGCCCGCCTACCGCGATCTGGTCGACGACATCGTCGAGGCGGCCGACCCGCAGGTCGACTTCAGTACATACGACCTGGTCAACATATTGGTCACGCCCAACGCGGGCCCGTCGGCGCTGGACACCGTGCTGTCGGTGACGTTCTCCGGCAACCCCGACGCGCCCGTCGCCGACGGCGTACCGCTGGCGAACACGTCCTTCGTCTACAGCCGCCAGGACGACGGCTCGGGCTCGTACGCCGAGACCGGCTTCCGGGTCCTGCCGCACGAGAACGGCCATGTCTTCGGCCTGCCCGACCTCTACACCGCCGACGGCGGCGGCACCGTCGGCCACTGGGACATCATGTCCGAGGACTGGGGGGCCAACAACGACCTCCTGGGCTGGCACAAATGGAAGCTGGGCTGGCTCGACACGGACCAGATCCACTGCGCGTCCGCGCCCGGCACGGCCGAGTACCGGCTCACGCCGCTCGCGACCACCGGGGGCGCCAAACTGACGATCGTCCCGGTGTCCGCCGATACCGGCTACGCCGTCGAGGTCCGTACCCGCGAGGGCAACGACGAGGCCGTCTGCCGCCCGGGGGTCCTCGTCTACCGCGTCCAGGCCGGGGTGGACACCGGCCAGGGCCCGGTCACGGTCTCCGACAGCCGTACGGACAGCGGCGGCTGCACCAAACGCCCCAATGTGCACGCGGAACTGTCGGACGCGCCGTACCGCCCCGGTGAGAAGTTCCGGGACAAGGAGCACGGGGTGGAGATAGCGGTGCTGTCGGAGGACGAGGACGGAACGTACAAGGTCCGCGTCACCCGCGGCTGACGCGATCCGCCGCGGCACCTCTTTTGCCTGGCGTTACGCCCCCGGCCCGCGGCCCGGCACCTCTTTGTCCGGCCCTACGCCCCCGTCCCGGCCCGGCCCGGCACATCTTTTGTCCGGCCATCCGCCTGCCCAGCCCTGCGCCCTCACACCGGCCCTACGCCTTCACACCGGCCAGGGCCGCCGATTCCCGCAGCTCCCGCTTCAGCACCTTCCCGGTCGCGTTCCGGGGTACGTCGCCCAGGACGACGTACGCGGGCACCTTGAAGGCCGCGAGCCGCTCCCCCGCGTACCGCCGCAGTTCGTCCGGGCCCGCCCCGGCACCGGCCCGCAGCCGGACGACGGCGGCGACCTCCTCCCCCAGTTCGGGATGGGCCACGCCGACGACGGCGGCGTCCTCGATCGCGGGATGCCCGAGGAGGACGCCCTCGACCTCCGCGCAGTACACGTTCTCGCCGCCGCGGATCACGATGTCCTTGATCCGGTCGACGACCGCGATCCGTCTCCCGCCGGCCCCTTCACCCTCCTCGCCGAGCACGGCGAGATCCCCGGTCCGGAACCAGCCGTCGGGGGTGAAGGCGGCGGCCGTGGCCTCGGGATCGCGCCAGTAGCCCCGGATCAGCGACTGCCCGCGCAGCCACAGCTCGCCGTGCTCGTCGGTCCTGACCTCGACGGCGGGCGCGGGAATCCCCGCGGCGGCGGGATCGGCGCGGTAGGCGTCGCCGAAGTGCGCGAGTACGCCGCCGCAGGTCTCGGTGAGCCCGTACCCCGTACGTGGTTCGATCCGCCCCTCGTACCGCTCGGCGACCCGGGCCGCGAGCGCGGGCGGCGGGGCGGCGCCGCCGGTCGAGAGATGGGTCAGCGACGCCAGCTCGTGCCCGGCGCGCTCGGCGGCGTCCAGCAGCCGCAGCGCCGTCGTGGGTACCCCGGAGAAGTGGGTGACGCGATACCGGTCGATCAGCCCGAGCGCCGCGTCGGCGTCCCACTCCCGCATCAGGACGATCGTGCCGCCGACGGCCATCACGGAGTAGACGTGCGTGAAGGCGGCGGCGTGGAAGAAGGGGTACGTCATCAGGGCGACAGGCGCGGGCCCGGCCCCCGGTACGCCCCCGCGCGCGAGCACGGCGACGGCGGCGTGGAACCGGGGGTGCACGGCGGCCCCGGCCTGCGCGAGCTGGGTGGCGACGGCACCCCGGGGACGGCCCGTGGTGCCCGAGGTGTAGAGGATCGTCGCATCGTCCTCCGGCCGGATCTCCACGACGGGCGGGGCACCGTACGGATCGGCCGCGGGCAGATCTTCATACCGCTCGAACCCCTCCGCGCCCGCCCCCTCCCCGGCCTCGCCCCGGAAGACGACACCCCGCACCCCGACCCGCCGGGCCCACCCGGCCACCCGGGGCAGCCGCTCCCCGTCCACGAGCAGCACCCTCGGAGTGCAGTCGTCGAGGGCGGCGGCCAGCTCGTCAGCCGTCCACCAGGCATTGAGGGGCACGGTCACCAGACCCGCGAACTGGGCGGCCCAGAAAGCGATCTGCCACTCGGGATGGTTCCGCATCACCACGGCGGCCCGCTCCCCCGGCCGCATCCCGTACTCCTCCACCAGCCGCCGCGCGAGCGCCGTCGCCGCCGCGAAGAACTCCCCGTACGTATAGGACACATCGTCCCCGACCAGGAACACCCGGTCCCGGTACGCCCACGTGGTCTCCACGAACTCGACCAGGGTGCGCGGCGCGTTCACGTACCGCAGCACCCCGTCGTCCCCCCGCCCCACCTCGAACGGCCCACCCGGCGCCACCAGCTGCTCCCGCCTCACGGCCGCCTCCTCCACCAGACCGGGACACCGTCCGGGCCCCACGCACGGGGACGCTAGGTCGCCCCCGGACCCCCGTCAAGCCACGTCCCCCGCCCCGAGAGGCGACCCACCCGGGACCGATCCGCTAGGCTGTCACCGGCGATCGGCTACTCCGAGCCCGACACGGGCCCGACGGACCGTGACCGACCGACCGGGACTCCGGTCCACCCCGCCTTCGTAGCTCAGGGGATAGAGCACCGCTCTCCTAAAGCGGGTGTCGCAGGTTCGAATCCTGCCGGGGGCACAGCAAAGCAGCAGGTCAGAGGCCCTGTCGTCCGTTAGGGCGGCAGGGCCTCCGGCGTGCGGCACACATTCAGCGTGTGGGGGGGCTGCGTCCCATGACCGCGAAGGACGAGTCGGCACGGCGCCGCTACGAGCATCTGGTCGACCGCCTGGAAGGGCTCTTGCGGGCGAGCCTGAAGCCGGAGTACGCCGGATATTACGGGCAGCTGATCCTCGGCGCCGAGCGCCTGGAGGAGCTGGGCGACCTCCAGAACGTCCGGCGAGCGGCACGTGAGGCCGGGAGCCGACTGGGCTGGAAGACGATCACGAGGCTGGTCGGCGGCAGGCTGTTCGTGCTCGATGATCGCGAGGTCCCCGAGGAGATCGAGAAGCGCACCGGGGACGCGACGGCCAAGGCGGTGGACCAGGCGTGGCGGGAGAACCGTTGAGCCGCGCCGCCCTACCCGAACCCGGAGGGGTGCTCGCCGAGACCGACTGGGCCGCCCTGGAGCACGCGTACGGACCGGCGACGGACACCCCCGCGCACCTTGCCGGGCTGCTGGACGCCGACCAGGGCGTGAGATCGCGGGCCCTGGACCACCTGCACTACGAGGTGCACCACCAGCAGACCCTGTACACCGCCACGGTCCCGGCCGTGCTCTACGTCGCGGGCGTTCTCCCCGACCCTCGTACCGACCGGCCCGTCGACAAGGGGCCTCACGACTTCCCCGGTTCTCTGCGTGCCGGGCTGCTGGGTTGGCTCGGCTCCGTAGCCGACCAGGTCGGCGACGAGGCAGCGGAGGTCAGCCGTCGGCTGGGATTCCCGCCCGAGGAGTACCCGCCCTTCGTCCAGGTCGGTGAGATCCGCCCACTCCTGTACGTCTCAGTCGCCGCGTGGACTGCCGACCACGACCCGGACGTGAGCGATGCGGCGATCGCCGCCTGCGCTCCCCTGTTGGACGATCCCCGCCTGCGTCATCACCGAACGGCCCTGGTACCGCTGTTGCGGGAGCAACTTGCGGTGAGCGCGCTGTGGCAGTACCAGGAGCGGGCCGTCGAAAGCCTTGCCGCCTGGGGCGAGGACACCTCGGGCATGAGAGTCCGGAGGAATGCCTTCGATGTGTGCGATGCGCCGAACAACACCTCGTCGGAGACTGATTGGGCCTGGTCACGGAGTGATGGGGAACCTCCACCGTTCTGACCGCAACCGCTCAACTATAGGCACGCATCGGGCGGGCCGAGACCGCCGACCACGAGACCGGTCGCCTCCCCAGTCGCTCGGTGTCTCGGCCCGTGGTGGCAGCGCCCCACCACATAGCGCACGGGACAGCCAAGGGCACTCAGCGCTGAGTGTGCCGAGCTGCCGCCAGCGCTGCGAGGAGCGCCTTCTGGTCTCCGGTGTGGACGATGGCTTCCTCGTCCTCGGCCGGGGTGTCGAAGCGGGCGAAGAAGTCGTCGAGGGCTTCCGGGGTGACAGCGAGGGCGTTGGCGTCCTCACGCCGGTTGCGTTCGGCCAGGCGCCGCAGCAGTTCGTCGCGGTCGGCGGGGAGGTGGACGACGACAGGATGGCCGCCTGCTTCACGCACAGTCTCCCGCCAGGCGTCCCGGTCGGTACGGCGCCACAGTCCGTGGTCGAGGACGACGTCGTTCCCGGCCTGGAGTTCCTTGGTGAACCGTTCCCGAATGGTCTCGACGGCGGGTCGCTCGCGCTCGAAGTAGGTGTGCTCGGGGTAGTCCACGCCGTATCGGCCGTGGAGGCGGTGTACCTCCTCGTCCACGGACAACCGGACGTAGCCGTGGCGGGTGAGGCTCTTGGCGACGGTGGTCTTGCCGGAGCCGGTGAGGCCGACCAGGAGAACGGCGAGGGGCACGGGGTCATCCCTTCCGCGACGGGCGGGCGTGAGCCTGCATCACACTGGGTCAGTGTCCTACCCGTGACGGCCCAAGAGGCATTTACCCAGCTCTACCACAGTGTTGGATCACCATCGAGGTGAGGCAGTGAACAGTCCGGTACGGACCAACCAGTACGCCGGCCGCTGCGCTCGGTGCGGCGCGGATGTCGGGGCCGAGGCTGGCGTGCTGCTCCGCAGTGTGTGGGGCAACTGGGTGGTCTACCACCCGGCTCATGCACCGACACCCGACACGGACGGCACCACGTCGGACGCCTCCGCCATGCGCTCCAACCAGAGAGACGGGGAGTGCGAGGTCTGCGGCTCGATCGTTCCGGCAGGGCTCGGAGTGCTCGTGAACACCGGCTTCGGCGGATGGGACGTCTACCATCGCGAACACGTCCGTGAACCCGCGCCGCCGCCCCGGCGTCACCACCCGGGCTGGCACCGACGCCGTCTCATGGCCCTGGACATCGCGACCACCGGCAATCGCTACGGCGTCGACCGTATTCTCGGCGCGGCCGTGCGCAGCACCGACGGAACGGACCGGTCCTGGCTCATCGCCCCTGGTCCCGGCCCGATGTCCGTCGCGCCTCGCAAGAACCACAGCATTTCGATGGAGCACGCGCGTACCTGCGGGGAGCCTGCCTCCCAGGCATTGGAAGAACTGGCGACCGCATTAGCCGAGCATTTGGCGGCCAAGGAACCACTGGTGGTCTGGCACGCTCCGTTCGTGCTGACCACGTTGGAGACCGAACTGCTCCGGCACGGACTCACTCCATTGTCCAATCGTCTGGCCAACGGCTTGGGACCCATCTGCGACCCGCTCGTCCTGGACCGGCACGCCGAACCCTTCCGCCCTGGTGGGCGCGCCCTGGAAGCGGTCGCCGAGTGGTACGGCATCCCGCACGAACGCCCCGGTGATCCCTCCTGTGACGCCGAGACCGCACTCGTCCTCGCGCAGGTGATCGCTGCCTGTGATCCGGCCATTGGACGCTTGTCCCGTCCGGCCCTCCACCGGGAACAGGTGCGCTGGCACGAGCAATACGTACAGGAGGCCGAGGCTCGGCGCCCCGACAGGAACAGAGATCACCTTTGGCCTCTGGGAACGGTCCAGGTGCTGGATTGGGAGGAGCACGATCCCGCCTGACGGCAGGGCCTCCGGCGGGCTGGGCGGGTTTGTCGGGCGGCGGGGATCTGGTGCAAGGGCATGGGCCGGTTCGTCGTCGCCTACTAGAGTCGGGTCATCACTACTGGTAATGGGGTCGGGGTCCCGGAACAGGTGTGCCGGGGCGCTGGTGGGGAGGCCGGGAGAGCATGAGCCGTCGCTCCGATGGGTTGGTCGGGATCTGGGCCGAGGCGCAGCGTCAGCAGCAGCGTCAGCGGGAGGCGCAGGACAGGTTCGTACGGGAGCAGGAGAGGCAGCAGCGTGCCTATCGGCGGCAGGCGGAGCGTAGCTATCGGGAGCAGCGGGAGGCCGAGGCGCGGCGGCGGACGGCGGAGCTAGAGGCGCGGGTCGAGGTGTTGCGGGGGTTGCTGGCGGCGGGGTGCGGGGCGCCGGCGTTCCGGGTGGAGTCGTTGCGGCGGGTGGAGCACGTGGAGCCGTTCGCGCCGGGGCAGTTGGCGGTTCCGCTGCGGATGCCGGATCCCGGTCACTATCAGGCGCAGGGTGGGGGGTGGACGGCCGCGCGGCGGGCTCAGGCGCAGGCGGAGGCCCGGTCGCGGTTCGAGCGGGACTGGGCGGCGGCGCAGGCCGCGGAGGCGCAGCGGCAGCGGCAGTTGGCCGCGTATCAGCAGGAGTACCGGCGTTGGGCTGATGGCCGGTTGGGGGAGATACGGCGGCACAACGCGGGTATCGCGGAGATGCTGGTGGGGCTGCGGGAGGGTGACGCCGGGGCCGCGGTGGAGTATTTCTCGGCTGCTTTGTACGCCTCGACGGGGTGGCCGGACGGGCTGCCCCGGCAGCTGTCGGCCGCGTACGACTCCGGTGCGCGTCAGCTGGTGATGAACTGGGAGCTGCCCCGGTACGACGTCGTACCGGAGGCCAAGTCGGTGCGGTACATGATCAATGCCGATCAGGAGAAGGAGGCGCCCCGGCCGGTCGCGCAGCGCCGGGCCCTGTATCGGGATGTGCTCGCGCAGTGTCTGCTGCTGGTGCTGCGGGATCTGTTCGCGGCGGACGAGTTCGGGGCGCTGGAGTCGGTGGCGCTGAACGGGTTCGTGGACGATCACGATCCGACGACCGGACGGCGGGGGTCCATCGTCCTCGGTACGGTGATGGCCACCCGGGCGGCCTTCGCCGGGCTGCATCTGGAGCAGGTCAACGCGGTCAACTGTCTGGTGGACGGTCTTCGGGGGCAGTTGTCGACGAAGCCTGATCAGTACGCGCCCGTACGGCCCGGCCGGGTGCCGGAGGATGTCGGCGGCGGTGTCGTCACCCATGGCGGGGACGACGATCCCGATCTGTACGCGATGGACCCGGTGGCCTTCGAGGAGCTGGTCGCCGAGTTGTTCCGGGCGATGGGGATGCAGGCGGTGACGACGCAGCGGTCGAATGACGGCGGGGTCGATGTCGACGCGCTGGATCCCACGCCGATCCGGGGCGGGAAGATCGTCGTCCAGGTCAAGCGGTATCGCGGTACGGTGCCGCCGACGGCCGTCCGCGATCTCTACGGCACGGTTCAGGACGCGGGCGCCAACAAGGGTGTGCTGGTGACGACTTCGGGGTTCGGGCCGGGTTCGCACACCTTCGCCAACGGCAAGCCGCTGGAGTTGGTGTCGGGTGCCGAGTTGGTGGATCTGCTGCACCGGCACGGGCTCCGGGGGCGACTGGGCGACAGCGGCGGCAGTGGCGGTGGCGGTGAGGGTCGGCGGGTGCCCGCGCAGCGGGCCGAGCCGGATCCCGGGCCGGGCCCGGAGGACCACAACGTGCTGGGCATGTTCTGGTCCGGTGGTGTCGCCCTGGACGTCTGTGCGCTGGTCTGCCGGGACAATCGCGTCCTGGACGACGAGCACTTCGTCTTCTTCAACAATCCGCGTACGCCGGACGGTGCGGTACGCGCGCTTCCGGCCGTGCCGCCGGACCGGGCCGCGATCCAGGTGTCCTTCGACGAGCTGCCCGCGCGGGCCAACCGGCTCGTGGTGGTCGCCGCGGTCGATCCCGAGGTCAATCCGGCGGCCGATCTGTCCGGGTTCACCCGGGCCGGGATCCGGCTGCTGGACTCCGGGGGCACCCCGCTCGACCAGTTGGAGGTCTCCGACGGCCGCCCCGGTGAGACGGCCCTCGTCCTGGGTTCCTTCCGCCGCCGGGCCAATGGTGACTGGGAGTTCGTCCCCGGCGGCAGGGGCTACCGGGGTGGTCTGGAAGAGCTGATCCAGGACTACGGCATCGAGGTCGAGTAGCGGGCGCGGCGGCCCCTGTCGTCGATCGGAGGGATCGGGATGGCGTACGGCTCCGGGGACTGGCCCGGGCGGAGTCTGCTGGGGGTGGTGTCCGGGGACGCGCGGCGGGAGTTGATGGGGTTGGGGGTCGCCGCGCGGTTCCGGGCCGGGGAGGTCGTGTTGCGGGAGGGGGACCGGGACCGGCATGTCGTGGTGTTGTTGTCCGGGTTCGCGAAGGTGACCGCGCGGGTGGAGAACGGGGAGGAGTCGCTGCTCGCGGTGCGGGTCGGTGGGGAGACCGTCGGGGAGATGGCCGCCATGGACGGGGCTCCCCGGTCGGCGACCGTGACCGCCTGCGGGGTGGTGGAGGCGCGGGTGGTGTCGTCGGCGGTGTTGCACGCGCTGCTGGTGCGGCGGCCCGAGGTGCATCTGGCGTTGACCGGGATCGTCGCGGGGCGGCTGCGGTGGGCGAACCGGCGGCGGCTGGACTTCCGGGGGTATCCGGCGAAGGTGCGGCTGGCGCGGTTGCTGGTGGAGCTGGCGACGTCGTACGGGCACCCCGTGAACGGCGGGGGTGGTGGGGTGGTGCTGGGCTGCCGGCTGACGCAGCCGGAGCTGGCGGCCCTCACCGGGGCCGCCGAGACCACCGTGCACAAGGGGTTGCGGGAGTTGCGGGAGGACGGGCTGCTGGAGACCGGGTACGGGTCGACGGTGATCCGGGATCTGGGGCGGCTGCGGGAGATCGGGGATCTGGCGCCCGACGGGTGAGGGTCAGGTGAGGACGGGGCGGAGCACCATCAGGGTGCCCGCGCAGCCGCCCATCACCGAGGTGCAGATCACGGTCGCCGTCACCCAGCGGAATTTGCGGACGGCGACCTGGGAGAGGAAGCGGATCGTCTGGGAGAGTTCCAGCCGTTCCGGGCCGGGGGGCTCCTCGTCGTCGTGGGCGGGCAGGATGTCGGGGCCCGAGGTGAGATGGACGAAGCTGTAGCGGTTGGTGTTCGTGGGGCGGAGCAGCCGGGGGCGGAGGATCGCCGCGAGGCAGCCCGCTCCGGTGGCCATCGCGGCGACGAAGACGACCAGCAGCGTCCCCGCGATCAGTCCCCTGGCGCCGCCGTCGGCCGCCGCACGCAGGGCGGGGGCGCTCCAGGCGCCCGCCGTGCCGACGAGGGCGGCCTGGGCGGCGGCGAGGATGCCCGCCTTGGTGTCGGCGTGCTGGTGCGTGGTGTGGAGGGCGGTGAACATCAGTTGGGCGGGGCGGCTCCCGTGGCCGTTTTCGGGGCGGCTCTCGGGGCGGCTCTCGTAGCGGTTGTCGGGGCGGCTTCCGGAGGGGGTGTCGGGGCGCGTGGGGACGGTGGCGGGGGCGGTCGGGGGCGTGACGGGTAACATCCGGCTCCTCCTGGTCGGTGGGGACCCGTTTAGTAGGCCCGAACTCCGGGCGCACGACCTGGGATTTCTGCGGGATTCGGGGAATCGGGGCCGGGGCCCGCGGCGTACTCGCCCGTAACCCGTCGTACGGCCGGTACTTTGCGCATCTTTCCGCATCCCGTACTTCGACGGGGTTCACGGGCCGAGGGACGTGTACGACTGCTCTTACCGGCGCCCGTATGTCGGGGGAAATCGGGGGTGCGGGCGCCGGGTCGTACCGGAGCCGTGCCCCGGACCACCGTCCCCGGGGTGCGGCTCCACTCACGCCAACGGGGAGTTCGAGCATGGGAACGTTCGGTCGCAGGCTGCTGCTGGCCGTCGACGCCAAGGGTTACGGCCGGGTCGACGTGGTGACCCAGCGGCAGTTCCAGGAGGCCATCTCGCGGCTGCTGGCCGAGGCCGCCGCGGCGGCGGGTCTCGCGCGGGAGCGGTGGGAGACGCAGATCGGCGGGGACTCCGTCTTCGCCGTACTGCCCGAGGGGGCTTCCGAGCCCGATCTCGTGGACACCTTCATGCGCCGTCTGGACGCCGGGCTGCGGGAGTTCAACCGCAACCGGGTGCGCGAGGCGTGGCTGCGGCTGCGGGCCGCGGTGCATTTCGGTACGGCGCGGGCGGCCGCCAACGGGTTCGAGGGGCGGGCCCCGGTCGAGAT
The DNA here is from genome assembly GCF_040641415.1 of Streptomyces sp. NPDC020875. Taxonomy (NCBI): domain Bacteria; kingdom Bacillati; phylum Actinomycetota; class Actinomycetes; order Kitasatosporales; family Streptomycetaceae; genus Streptomyces; species Streptomyces sp. NPDC020875. The sequence goes on from NZ_JBFADP010000004.1 coordinate 128,116, forward strand.
CGGCCGGATGCTCGACAGCGGGCCGCTGCGGAGCGCGCTGGCCTCGGCGCCGGACGCCTGTCTGGCGCTGGCGGTCTCCTCGACCGTCTTCAACGACATGATCGGCGAGGCGTACACGACCATCAGGGCCGGGGACTTCCGTGAGGTCCCGGTGGTGGAGAAGGAGTACGCGGGGCGGATCTGGATCTGGGTTCCGGGGTACGACTCCCGGGCCCTCGACCTCGGTCCCGCCGCCGGGGAGGGGCGAGTCGCCGGGGACGGGCGGGCCGCCGGGGACGGGCGGGCCGCCGGGGGCGGGCCGGCTGCCGCGGAGGGGGCGCGGGGCCGAGACGGTGGTGAATCTCCCGGCGCGCGCCCCCCTGGTGCGCCGACTGCTCCCAGGGATCAGGTGGTTCAGGCATTCACCGGAACCGTCCATGCCCAGGGTGCCGTCTTCGGGATCTCGAATCGACCGTGAGCGACTGCCTTGAACGTACGTGGGACACCTGAGAGACCGAGCGACGTGAGAGACCGAGCACAGAGCACAGAACCGGACGAACGGCCCGAGCGGAACGGGGCGAAGGACGTGGCGGAGGCGGCGGACGCGGCGGAGACCGGGAGCCCGGAGCGCCCGCCGGAGAACCCCGAGTCGGTGATATCCGCCGACGCCGACGAGGGGTCCGGCTCCCCGCCCGAGCCCGAGCCGCCGGAACCGCCCGAGCCCCCGGAGCCGCCCGACGGGTCCGGTCCCGCCGAGCCCCCGGAACCGTCCGGTCCGTCCGAGCCGCCCGGCAGGGCCGCCGGGCACGACCGGCTCGCCGAGCCCCCTGAGACCGCCGGGACAGCCGGGACCACCGGGAGCCCTGAGTCCGCCGGGTCCGCCGGGTCAGCCGGAACAGCCGCGGTCGAATCGCCCGGTGAGTCCGGGAAGCGCGAGCAGGTCCAGCACAACAACGTCAACCAGTACTTCTACGGAGAGCTGAACGCCTCCCGCGCCCTCTTCGGCATCACCAGCGCCGACCCCGACAACGCCCGCCGCCGGGCCGTCGGCCGGCTGGGCGCCCGCGAGGCGGACGCGATCATCGCCCCGTACGTGGAACCCTCCGCATGCTTCGACGAGGCGGCGGGCGCCCTGGAACGCGACGGGGTCGTGGTCGTCTTCGGGCCGCCCGGTTCGGGCAAGCGGTCCGGTGCCGTGAAGCTCGTCTCCGGGGTCGCCGAACGCGCCGACCTGGTGGTCCTCTCCCCCAGCCGCAGCTTGGAAGATCTCGCGAGCGGCCGGGTCCCCTTCGATCCGGGGGTCGGCTACGTCCTGCTGGACTGGACGGGCGAGTCCGCCGGGTCCGACACCCCGACGGCCCGGAACACCAGCAACGGCAACGGCGGCAACAGCGCGGACTTCGACTGGCGGCGGGTCCGGGACGCGGTCCGTGAGCACGGCGCCCATCTGGTGGTCACCACCGTCCGGAGCCCGGGCGGTGTGGAGGCCGTACGGCATGTGGAGTGGCGGGAGCCCGAACTGCCCGCAGTGGTCAGGGTCCGGCTGGCGCGGGCCGGGTGTGCCGAGGAGACCGTGGCGACGGCCGTCGAGCTGATGCCCGGGGGCTGCCGGGTCGCCGAGGTCGCCGAGGCGGCCGACCGGATCGCCGGGGGCGCGCCGCCCGCCGAGGTGTGGCCGGAGTACGGCAGCGGCGCGGCGCAGCCCGTACGGGACTGGTTCGCGGCGGACCGCACCCCGCAGGAGTGGGCGGAGATCACGGCCCTGGCGTTCGTCACCGGGGCCGGTTACCGCGACTTCGAGACCTGTCAGGTGCTGCTGGAGGCCCGGCTGGCGGCTGCCTTCCCGGCGCCGGTGACGGAGGAGGAGCAGGCGGAGGCCGCCCGGCGGGCCGCCGACCGCCGCCAGTCGCTGGGCCGGAACGCGCTGGTGCACGTACGGCGGCGGAAGCAGGGCGCGCTGACCCGTACGGCCCTGGTCTTCCCGCAGGCGTCCTACCGGTCCTGGGTGCTGGAGGAGTTGTGGGCGCTGCGGGCGACGCCGTACTGGGACGGGGTACGGGGGTGGCTGACGGACCTCGTGTCGGCCGGGCCGGGTCCGGCGCTCCAGCTCTCGGTCGCGCAGGGGCTCGCCCTGCTCACCCGGCCCGCCTTCGAGGAGGTCGCCGAGAGCTATCTGCGGCCCTGGGCGGCCGGGGCGGCGGGCCCGGGGGGCCGGACGACGGCCGCGCTGGTGCTCCAGTGCATGTGTCTGGACGAGAGTCTGGCGGTGACGGCGCTGGGCATCGCCCGGGACTGGGCCGGTTCGGGCGACACCACGACACGTTCCACGGCCGCCGCGGCCTTCAGCGGGGCCCTGGGAGTCCGGTTCCCCACGGACGCGGTGACGATTCTGCTGCGGCTGGCGCAGCAGCGGTCACCGGTACTCGCCGCGAGCGCCATGCTGGCGACGGCCGGTCTCGTCGCGATCCAGACGGAGTGCGGGGAGGACACCGGCGCCGTGCTGCGGCCGCTGGCGTTCCGGCTCCGCGACCCGGGCCGGAAGCTCTCGTGGGAGAAGCGGACGGCCGTACTGACGACCGTACTGACCGTACTGCGCGCCCGGGACACCCGTACCGGGCGGATGGTCTGCGCCCGGGTCCTGGAGCGGGAGCCCCGCCGCACCGAAGTCCTCGGGGAGCTGTGGGCGCGGGTGCTTCAGCACCGGCCCCACCGGGGCGACGCGCTGCGGGCGCTCGCCGCCGTACTGCGGGATCTGCCCGCCGTCGCGGCCGAGCCGGGCAAGGCGGCAGACCGGTTCGGCCGGGCCGTGGGGACGGCCCTCGGCCCGGGTGAGCGGACCCGGCTCGTCACGGCCCTGACCCGGGCCGCCACCGGAACCGGTACGGGGACCGGCACCCGCTCCGGGCCCGGCCCCGGCACGGGGCCCGCCTCCGGCACCGGCACCGGCGATCCGGCCGCCGAAGTGATCGACACCTTTCTCACCGCCGTATTGAGCACGGAGGAATGACAGGCATGGCGAAGAACTACCCGCTCGTCCTGCAGCGGGAGTACGGCTCACCGGAGAAGCGGGGCGGCTTTCTGCGGCGCCGGGCGACCCGGAACGAAGACGGACTGCCCCCGATCGCCGCCCACCACGTGCGGGTCTTCCGGGTCGGCGAGGAGTACGTCACCGACCACGGGCTGCTGCGCGCCGACGACCCGGTGGTGCTCGGCGCCGCGTCCGTCACCGTCGTCGATCTGCGGGTCGAGACGCCCGTGACGGTCGAGACCCGCGTCCCGTCGGCCGGGACCGCCGAGTTCACGGTCAGGGCCGTGTTCAGCTGTACGGTGACCGACCCGTGCGCCGTAGTACGCGACGGGGTCACCGATGCCGAGGCGCTGCTCACGGCCCATCTGCGGGAGGTGCCCGGACTCACCGAGGACGGCCGGGACCTGCCGGTCGACGCCTCGGCCGTACTGCGGGCCAGGATCGACGCCCGGCTGACCGCGTACCACGAGATGCGCCCGGCCGTGGTCTCCGGGATGCGGGTACGGCGCAGCCTCGTCCAGGTCTTCTCGCCGGAGGAGATGACGGCGCTCACCGCCGACATGGAACGGGCCCGGCTGGAGCAGGAACGCGATCTCCAGCGGGAGGAGCTGGACCAGGAAGCCGCCCTCAAACGGGAGGAGCGCAAGGCCAAATTGCAGCTGAAGCGGGAGGAGCTGCGGCGGCTCCAGGCCGATCTGGAGGAGGAGAACCGCCGGGACGAGGAGCTGGACAAGGAGCGCAACCGGCAGGGCCTCGACACCCTGCGTACCCGCTACGAGCGGATCGTCGGCTCCGACGCCCAGGAGCACGAACTGATCCTCAAGGCGCGCGGCAACCGGGCCGCCAGGGCCGAACTGGCCGAGGACGTCCGGCTGATCGACTCCGATCCGGCGGCGGCGGACTTCCTGGCCTGGCAGCAGGGCGACATCAGCGCCGACGAGCTGGCCGGGCGGCTGCGGCAGGCCGAGAAGGAGCGGGCCGAGCGGCGGGACGACGGCATCCGGCTCGACCGGGAGGAGCTGCGGCGCCGGGACGAACTCGACCGCGAGGAACGGCGGTTCGGCGTCGAGCGGGATGTCCGCCGCGAGGAGCTGGACCGGGCAGAACGGCGGGAGGAGGCCGCGGCCCTGCGGCAGGAGGAGCAGCGGCAGTGGAATCTGGACCGCGAGGACCGGGTACTGCGCCGCCAGGAGGACCGCGCGGACGCGGCCGAGCTGCGGCAGGACCGCAGCACCTGGGCCAGGGAGCAGCTCGCGACCCGGGCTGATGTGTTCCGGCGCGCCATCGACCGGGGGCTCTTCGACTCGGTGCACGACGCGGACGCCTTCATCAACAGCCTCGGTGACGTCCCCTACGACCAGTCCCCGGCGGCGGGCGGCGACTGGACCGCCGAGGAGCGGGCCACGGGCGGACGGCCGGTGGACGGGCGGACCGTGGAGGGCCGGTCCATGAGCGGCCGGTCCGTGGAGGGGCGGGAGACGACCGCCGCCGAACCGAAGGGCGAGCTGGACCAAGGGGCCGTCCGGCGGCCCGCCGATCCGGAGCGGACGGCCCCCGGCCCGAAGGGCCCCGGCCCCGGCTCCGGCTCCGGCTCCATGGACGAACCGGATGACGACGGCTGGGACCTCGCGAACCAGGAGGCACACCTTGGCGACTGACACCCCGCTGCGCCCCGTGGCCGACGGGGACTTCGACGACGGCCGGGGCCCCGAACTGCCCGCGCCGCCCGATCCCGGCCACGGGGCCCGGCTGCGCCGGCTGATCGGCGTGGACGAGCCCCTGCTGGACTGGGTGCCGGAGGAGCGCACCCGCTACACCTGGTACGGCGCGCTGGTGGTCAATACGGCCCTGTTCGGCGCGGTCTCGATGGCCCTGGCCCTCGGCAGCTTCCGGTCTGATCTGCCCTGGGCGGCCGTCGCGCTGGTGGCCGTCATCTGGTTCTGGGCGATCCTGGCGCTGGACGCCTGGCTGGTGTCGAGTACCCATGGCACCGGCGTCAAGAAATGGACCTTGGCAGTCCGGTTCTTTCTGTCGGTACTGCTCGGACTCTTCATCGCCGAACCCATCCTCTTCCAGATCTTCGACAAGGAGATCCGGCAGGAGATCGCCGTCGGCAACGAGCGGAAGGTGGCCGACTACCGGGGCATGCTGGTCTCCTGCAACCCGACGGACGGCGCCGACACCACCCGGCGCGCCGAATGCGGCCCGTACCAGCTGAAAGTACCGGGCTCACCGGCCGAACTCACCCGGCAGATCGAGCAGACCACCAAACGGGCCGCGACCCTGCGGACCCAGGTCGACGGCCTGAACCGGACCCTCAAAGGCAAAATGGACACCGAGCAGCGGCTGTGCGGCCCCAAGTACTGGGTACGGCGCGGCGGCGGCCGGGACGTCTCCGTCACCTGCGAACGGGCCAGGGCCGCCACCTCGGCGTTCCCGAAGACCAGTCGGCTCGAGATGTACGAGGATGAACTGGCCGGGCTCGTCGTCGAAGCCCGCGACCTCGGCGCCCGCAAGGACCGGGCCGCCGACGACTACCAGCCCGCGCTCCAGCGGGCCGTCGACGCGAAGACCGATCGGCGGGCGGCGGACCTCGACACCGACGGCATCCTCACCCGCGCCCACGGCCTCAAGGAAGTCGCGGGCTCCGACGGCTTCGCCCTCTTCCTCACCGTCGTACTGCACCTGCTGCTGCTGGCGCTGGACGCGATGCCGGTCCTGGCGAAGGTACTCGGCGGCTCGACCACGTACGACACCCTGCTCGGCGCCCGGTACGCGGCGAGCCGCCGCAGGCACACCGAGGAACTCCAGGTCCAGCTCGTCTGCGCCCGGCTCGAACACGAGGTCCGCAGACACCGCTCGGAACAGGACGCGGCCGACCGCAAGGACCGCACCGAACGCGAATACCAGCAGGCCAGGTCGGAACGCGCGGCGGAGGAACGGGAGGAGCTGGACGCGCGTACGGAGCGGCTGCTGCGGGCGAGGGGGGTGGGCGTGTAGCGGGCCGACGCCCCGGAGGGCCTCGGCCCTCCAAGTGAGGCCCACGCCACCCGCCCAGCCGGGCCAGCCGGTCAGGCGACCGCGCGCCGTCGTGGGCCGTTCGCGCAGTTCCCCGCGCCCCTGGTTGCTTCTCCTGACGGCCTTCGGAAAGAGACGGGCCCTCCTACCAGAGGCTGCCCCTTGCAGGGGCGGCGCGGGGGAGAGCATTTAGGGGCGCGGGGAACTGCGCGACAAGCCACCGACCGCGCGCGGTCGCCCAAGTGGCTTGCCCGGCTGGGCGGGTGGCGTGGGCCTCACCCGGAGGGCCAAGGCGCTGGGGGTCCCCCCATTGCCGAAGGCATAGGGGGCGGAACTGCGCGAGCAACCCACGACGGTCCGCAGGCCGGGGAAAACCTGCGGGCGCCGGGCGCGCGGCCCCCGGGAAGCTCAGGCGCAGCCGGGAGGCGTCAAAGCGGGGGCGCGTCCAGGTCGTTGTAGATCGTGGAGCGGGAGACGCCGAGCAGCGCGGCGAGCGTCGATGTGGCGTGTTTGAGGTCGAGGTAGCCCTCGGCTCGCAGGGCGCGGACCAGTTCCCGGCGGGCCGTCGGGGGGAGTTCGCGGGGGGCGAGGCCGTGGTCGGCGGCCCGGCGTTCGGCGGCCGTTCTGAGGGTGTCGAGGGTCCGGGGCGCGAGTGTCTCCCGTACCGGCGCGTCGGCGCTGGTGGCGGTGAGGCGGTTGAGGGTGGTGGTGACCCGGTCGAGTACGGAGACGTCGAGGTTGAGGCAGAGGGCGCCGATGTAGTCGCCGTGCGCGTTGCGGATCCCGATGGAGGTGCTTTTCAGCGGGCGGCCGTCGGGGAGGTGGTTGGCGTAGTTCTGGACGACGTCGGGGAAGCCGGGGTCCGCCGCCCGGGCCAGGCCGAGTTCGGTGGCCGGGTCGCCGGGGGTACGGCCGGAGAGGGGGTTCTCGACGGTACGGATCGCGTGCTCCGGGTCGCGCAGATCGTGCAGGACGACCTCGCACAGGCCGGGGAACATCCGGCCGACGGCGGTCGCGATCTTCTCGGCCTCCCGCAGCAGATGCTCGTCGGCGACGGCCGTCGCGGGCGCGGGGGCCGTCGCGGGCGCAACGGCCGTCGTAGGCGCGGCGGCCGTCGGGGGTTCGGCGACCGGCGTAGGCGCGGCGGCCGTCGGGGGTTCGGGGGTACGGCTCATCCGGTGATCCTCGCCATCGCCGCGTCCGTCTTGAGGCCCGAGCCGGTGAGCAGGACGACCGTCGTCTGTCCGGGGGTGATCAGCCCCCGGCGGGCGAAGGCGGTGACCGCCGCCGCCGCTCCGGCGCTGGTGGGTTCCGCGTAGAGCCCCTTGCGGGCGAGTCCCCGTACGGCCTCCTCGATCGCGGGCTCGGGGATCGCGGCGAAGTCGCCGCCGGACGCGCGGACCGCGCGCAGGACTTCCGGCAGGCGGACGGGGTGCCTGATGGCGGTGCCCTCGGCGATCGTGGGGGCGGTGTCGACGGGGACTTCCGTCTCCGCTCCGGCGCGGAACGCCGCGTACAGCGGGGCGCAGTTGGCGGGCTGGGCGACCAGCAGCCGGGGCGGGCGGGCGATGCGTCCGGCGGCGTGGAGTTCGCCGAAGCCGAGGGCGCAGCCGAGTACGGTACTGCCCGCGCCCGCGACGGTGACCACGTTGTCCGGTGCGCGGAAGCCGAGGTCTTCCCAGATCTCGTAGGCGAGGGTCTTGGTGCCCTGGAGGAAGAAGGGGTGCCAGTTGTGGCTGGCGTAGACCGTGCCCGTCCCGGCCCGGCGCAGGGCCTCGGCGGCGGTGGCGTCGCGGTCGCCGGGGATCTCCTCGACTTCGGCGCCGTACGCCCGGGCCTGGAGGATCTTGGCGGGTGAGGTGTGGGCGGGGACGAGGATCCGGGCCCGGATCCCGGCGGCGGCGCAGTACGCGGCGACGGACGCGCCGCCGTTGCCGGAGCTGTCCTCGATGACCTCGGTGACGCCGTGGTGGGCGAGGAAGGAGATCATCAGGCTGGTGCCGCGGTCCTTGAAGCTGCCCGTGGGGTTGAACCACTCGGGTTTGAAGGCGACCGGTACGCCGTCCCATTCGCCGTCGAGCAGCGGGGTCGCGCCCTCGCCGAGGGTGACGGGGGCCAGTGGTACGGGGAACGCGGCCCGGTAGCGCCACAGGGACCGGCGGGTGGTGTCCACGTCGACGGGGGCGAGTCCGGGCAGCGGGCCGACCGTGAGCGGTGCGCCGTCGTCGCCGCGCCAGCGGTCGGGGCCGGTCAACGGGTAGGTGCGGCCCGAGCGTTCGTCGCGGTAGGTCGGAGCGGTCATGGTGGACAGAGTTTCCAGATCTGGAAGATCTGTCAAGGATGCGGAGCTTCGGGGGCCTGAGAAGCGCCTCGTCGGCGCGGGGCGCTCCCGGTTCGGGATCCGGAACGTGCCGCACTGTGCGCGGGGCGTTCCCGGTGGCCGGTCCCCCGTGGTCCGGCCGTCCTTCTCCGGGAACTCCGCGCCCCGTTCGGTCCGTGGTGGCTCCGCCCGGCCCGGCCGCGGGCAGGGGTGCCGCCGCCGGGAGGGGGAGCCGGGTTCCGGGGGCCTACGAGCCCCCGGCCGGTGACGTGACGGTCGTCACCGGCCGATCACCCGTCCCCTGGCCTGCTTGAGGATCTCCCCCGGCGCGATACCGAGGGACCGGTTGAGCCGGTTGCGCATGTGCTCGTAGACGTCGAGCGCCGCGACCCGCATCCCGGCCGCCGTGAGGGCGTCCATCAGCAGGGCGTGCGACGACTCGTTGAAGTGGTCCTCCTCGCAGGCGCGGCGGGCCGCGACGATGGCCTCCCTCGGCAGCCGGGCCTCCAGCGCCGCCCTGGCCAGGTCCTGGAGATGGCCGGTGTGCTCCAGCATCAGGGACTGCTGGGCCTGGTGGTCGACGCACTCCGGCGCCACGCCTTCCAGCAGCCTGCCGCGCCACAGGACGTGGGCCTGCTGGAGGTGGCGCAGTCGCCGCAGCGGGTCGGCGATCCGGCGGGACCGTTCGGCGGCGTGCCGGAAGCGGGCCAGGTCGGTGGGCATCTCCCCGCCGGTCAGGGCGTAGCCGGAGGGCTGGGTGACGACTCCGAGACCGCCGTCGGTGGCGTTCTGGAGCCAGGACCGCAGCCGGTGGGCGCCGGTGTGCAGGCACTGCCGGGCCTGGGCGGGTGTCCGGTCGGGCCAGAGCCGGGTGGCGAAGGTGTCGGCGTTGACCGGATGGGGGTGGGCCAGCGCCAGGCTGCCGAGCAGGGCGCGGACCACGGAGCCCGACGGCGCGGTCGAGCCGTCGGGGCCGATCAGTACCACGGGCCCGAGGATGCCGACGCTGTGGACGGAGCCGCCGCCTCCGCAGTCGGGGACGCCGGCCGGGTCGGTGGTGGCCGGGTCCGGGAGCGGGGCGGGGGCTGGGGTGTCGGCGGTGTGGCGTTCGGCGACGGTCGGCGGCGCGGGTGGCACGGCCGGTCCGGGCGCCCGGTGGAGGACGCCCGGGTCGTACGGCGCGGCCGAGGCGCCCCGTACGCCCGGCAGGCCGTCGGGCCGCCCCGGGTCCCGGGTCCCCGCGTCGCGCGGTGACCTGAGGCCGGGACGGGGGCCGGTCGCCGGTTCGTCGGTGACGGCCGGCCAACCGTGGCTCTGGTCGAGGAGCCCCGGGTCGATGGCACCGGCTCTCTGCATGATGGAACCCCGATTCGTCGTTGGTCGGATGGCACGTGGGCCCGGCGGCCGGTTCATGTCCCGGGCCGGGTCGGGCGGTTGGGCCCGCCCGGGCGGACGGCGGGCGCCGCCGGGAACGGCCCGGTTGGTCTCCGGTGGCTCCGGCCGGCCTCGCGGCCCCGGTACGCACCTTCGTACGTACCGGCCCCGGCTCGCTCGTCCGGCCCGGTCCACCAGTGACCCCCTAACGCAGCAGCACGGTGCTGCCCTCGTAGGGAAGGACCTCTCCGATGACGGGATGACCTGGCAGCTCTCCGGCCAAAAGGAGGCCGCCGGAGGTCTGTGCGTCGGCCAGCAGCAGCGTCGTCTCCTCGTCCGCCGCGCCCACGTCGGCGTGGGGCGCCACCCAGGCGAGGTTGCGGCGGCTGCCGCCGCTGATGTGGCCCGCGGCGGCGGCCCGGCGGGCCGCTTCGATGACCGGTACCCGCGCGGTGTCGATGGCGACGGTGACGCCGGAGGCGCGGGCCATCCGGTGGGCGTGGCCGAGGAGTCCGAAGCCGGTGACGTCGGTTCCGGCCCGGATCCCGGCGGCGAGCGCGGCGGTGGACGCGTCCCGGTTGAGGGTGGTCATCACCTCGATCGCCTCGGGGAAGACCTCGCCGGTCTTCTTGTGCAGGGTGTTGAGGACTCCGACGCCCAGCGGCTTGGTGAGGGTGAGGGGGGTGCCGGGTTCGGCCCGGTCGACGGTGATCAGCCGCTCCGGGTCGGCGGTCCCGGTGACGGCCATGCCGTACAGCGGTTCGGCCGCCTCGACGCTGTGGCCGCCCGCGACGGGGCAGCCCGCGGCCCGGGCGGCGTCGAGTCCGCCGCGGAGCACCTCGCGGGCGATCTCCAGCGGCAGCGTCTCGCGCGGCCAGGCCAGGAGGTTGATCGCCATCACCGGCGTACCGCCCATCGCGTACACGTCGGAGAGCGCGTTGGTGGCGGCGATCCGGCCCCAGGTGTGGGGGTCGTCGACGACGGGGGTGAAGAAGTCGGCGGTGGAGATCACGGCGAGGGACGGGCCGACCCGGACGACGGCCGCGTCGTCGCCGTGTTCGGGGCCGACGAGGAGCCGGGGGGCGAGCGGGGCACCCGAGGTGGAGGGGGCGGGGGACGAGAAAGGGGACGGCGCATCGGCCGCCGCGTCGGTCAGCCCGCTGAGTAAGGTCTCCAGTTCCCCGGGCGGGATCTTGCAGGCACAGCCGCCACCCCGCCCGTACTGGGTCATCCTCAAGCCGTTCACGTGCGTTTCTCCCTTGTGGGGCGCAAGGTGCGCAAGTCGTCCGGGCCGCGCCGGGTGATCCCGGCGCGGTCGAGGTGCTCGATAAGAGGGAGGGCAATACGGCGGGGTACGTTCCACCTGATCCGGGCCTCGGATACCGTGAACGGCCGTCCGGTCAGCGGTGCGAGGGCGCGGGCGGCGGATTCGGGGGTTCCGGCGGCGACGTAGACGGTCTCGGAGAGCCTGACCAGGCGGCCGGACTGGACGACCAGGGCCAGATCGCGGCGGCCGACGCCGAGAGCGATCAACTGGGCGGGGGTCGGCGCCTCGAACTCGCCTCGTGCGAGACCGGCTTCCAGGGTTTCGACCAGCCGTCGGGCGGCGGCCGGGAGGGGATCGGCGCGGTCGGCGGGGACGACCCGGCCCGCGCGCAGCACCCGCCCCTCCGGCAACAGGGGTGCCAGCAGGGCCCGGTCGGGCAGTCCGAGCCGCCGGACGAGTCCGTCCGCGTCGACGGGTTCGCCGTCGGCGGTGGCGGCGGTGACGGCGGCGGCGATCCGGGTCCGTTCGGCGGCGGCGACCAGCCAGTCGCCCGCGACGGGTTCGGCGGCCGCGCAGTCGACGCCCGCCCGGTGCAGGGTCCCGGTCCGGACGAAGCCGCGGGCGGCGGTCTCGTGGCCGAGGTCGGGGGTGCCGGGGTGGCCGGTCAGCGCGTCGGCCCGGCGCCCTCCGGCCCGGCGCGGCCCGACGTACGGCGGTACGGGGTCGAGGATGAGCGCGCTGCCGACGACGCGGCGGTGTTCGGTGACGACGGCCCGGTCGCCGATCCGCAGCGGCAGCGGCCGTTCGAGTACGAGCCGGGCGATGCCCCGGCCGAAGCGGCGGACGGCGGCCGGTACGGCGGCGGAGCCGAGGTGCACGGTCAGCCGGTTGGGGATCCGGCGCAGTACGGCCCCGGCGAGCCGGACGTCGGCGGTGTCGGTGAGGGCGTAGGTGCCCGGGGCGCAGAGCGCCGTACCGCGCAGTCCGCCGCGCGGGGGTTCGCCCCGGAGTTTGACGGCGACCCGGGCGGTCCCGGTGGAACGGTCGGTGTCCCGGCCGAGTTCCTGGACGCCCCGGACCGTCAAAGGCGCCTGGCCGGGACCGGTTTCGAGGACGTCGCCCCGGGCGATGGCGCCGTCCCGCAGGGTGCCGGTGACGACGAGGCCGTGGCCGGGGAGGGTGAAGGCGCGGTCGGCCCAGAGCCGTACCGGCGCCCCGGGGTCGGGTGCGGGGAGCCGGTCCCGGAGTCCGGCGACGGCGGTACGGAGCCGGTCCATGCCGTCGCCGGTACGGGCGCTGACCGCGACGGCGGGCAGCCCGGCGAGGCCGGTACCGGCGAGCGCGGCCCTCGTCCGCGCCAACGCGGGCGCCGGGTCGGCGAGATCGGTCCTGGTGACGACGAGGACTCCGTCGCGGACGCCGAGCGCGTCGAGCGCGGTGGCGTGCTCCTGGGACTGCGGCATCCAGCCGCCGTCGGCGGCGACGGCGAACAGGACGGCGGGCACGGGCCCGGCGCCCGCGAGCATCGTGCCGAGGAAACGTTCGTGCCCGGGTACGTCGACGAACGCGACCCGCTCGTCGGCGGCGGGCGGCGCGCCGGGCCCGGCGGGGATGTCCGTCCAGACGAAGCCGAGGTCGATGGTGAGGCCGCGCCGCCGCTCCTCCTCGGTACGGTCCGGCTCCATCCCGGTCAGGGCGCGCAGCAGCGTCGACTTGCCGTGGTCGACGTGGCCCGCGGTGACCACGACCATCATCGGGCGGCTCCGGCGGCCCGCTCGGCGGGCACCGGGGGCAGGGGCGCGTCCGGGTCCGGGTGGGGCGCGGGGGCGAGGGCGTCACCGGGATCGCGTACGGCACCGGCGGCGCCGTCGCCCGGCTCCGGCGGGGGTGTGTCACGCGGATGCCGTACGGCGGCGGGCGCTTCCGGGCCGGATCGACGGGCGGACGACTCGGCGGCGGGCGGCGCCCCGACGGCCCCCGCGGGTTCGGCGTCGGCGGCGTCGGCGGCGTCGGCGGGGTCGGCCGCGCCGACTGGAACCGGGCCGCCGTCCGCGTACCGCCCCCAGGCCGCGAGCACCGCCGCCGCCACCGTCTCGTCGTCCTCGTCCGGGACCGAGCGCAGATCGAGCAGGGCCCGGTCCTGGTGGACCCGGGCCAGGACGGGGGTCGTGCCGGTCCGGAGCAGGGGCGCCAGGCCCGCCGGAACGGTGAGCGCGGCGGACGGCAGGGTGACACCGGGCGCGCCGCCGCCGCCGACGACCGAATCCGACGCGCCGGTCCCGGCGTCGACCCCGGCCGCCCGCAGCCGCCGGGCCAGCGCGTCGGCGCGGGCGGCGAGTTCGGGCAGCGGCCGGGTCAGGGCGGTCGCCAGCGGGGTCGCGGGGCCGCGCAGGGTGGCCTCCAGGGCGGCCAGGGTCAGCTTCCCGGTCCGCAGGGCGCGGGCGAGGGGGTGGCGGCGGAGCCGGGCGACGAGTCCGGCGTCGCCCAGCAGGAGCCCCGCCTGGGGTCCGCCGAGTAGTTTGTCGCCGCTCGCGGTGACCAGGGCGGCGCCGTGGGCGATGGCCGTGGTGGCGTCGGGCTCGTCGGGGAGCAGTGGATGCGGGGCGAGGAGTCCGGAGCCGATGTCGACCACGAGGGGGCGGCCGAGGGCGGCGAGCGCGGCGACCGGCGGCGTACTGACATAGCCGGTCATCAGGAAGTTGGAGGGGTGGACCTGGAGCAGGAAGGCGGTGTCGTCGGTGATGGCGCGGGCGTAGTCGTCGACCGTGGTTCGATTGGTCGTACCAACTTCCCTGAGTCGCGCTCCGGTGCTCTCCAGCAGCTCCGGCAGCCGGAACCCGTCGCCGATCTCGACGAGTTCGCCCCGGCTGACCACGATCTCCCGGCCCGGGCCCGCGAGGGCGGTGGCGGCGAGGACGAGCGCGGCGGCGTTGTTGTTGACGACATGGACGTCACCGGCGGCCGGGACGGCGGCCCGCAGCGCGTCGAGGGCGCCCCGGCCGCGCGCTCCGCGCCGGTTGGCGCCGAGGTCGAGTTCCAGGTCGGAGCAGGCCGCGAGATGGGCGACCGCGTCGACGGCGGCCCGGGAGAGCGGGGCCCGGCCGAGGTTCGTATGGACCAGGACACCGGTGGCGTTGACCACCCGGCGGTGGCGGGTGGGCGCGGGCGGCAGCCGGGCGACGGCCTCGGCGATCGTCTCGTCGATCACCTCGGCGGCGGTACGGGGCGCGGGCCCCGGCGGGTCTCCGGCGGCCGTACGCGATCCGGTACGCGATCCCGTCCGCGGCCCCGATCCGGTATCCGGAACGTTCGCGTCCCGTAATGTCCGCTGGATGCCGCGGGCGGCCTCGCGGACCTCCGCCGTACCGAGGGCGGCGACCGCGGACCGCAGCCGCGGATCCTCCATGATCTCCCGGACCGACGGTATGCGCCCGGGGGCGCCGGACTTCCTCATGTCACTCCTGACGCGGACCCGGGCCGCAGGCGGCGGTATGCGGACGAACGGCTGGGACGGAGGTGGACGGGAGTCGAACCCGCTGACGCGTAAGGGACAACGTCCACCGGTTTTGAAGACCGGGACCGGCACCGGCCGGCGGACACCTCCGGACAAGATCTTCCAAGCCGGGCTCTGGTCTGTCAACGAACGCAAACATGGAAAACGCGCACGTCAGAGGGGTGTGAGCGGGCTGTAAGGGCAGGGTCAGACACCCGTCGGCCGCCGGCCAGGGACAGCCCATCCGGCGGCCAGATCCGGCCCAGCGCCACGGAAGTTCCGCAGGAGCCGCACGCCAGCGCCACGCAACGCACATCGCAACTCCTCCGCAGTGTGCGGCCAGTGATCAGCCAGAAGCCGGACAGAAGGGGTTTCTACGGTGTCTTCCGGGCGAGCCTCCCCGCCTGTCGACGGCCCCGTCGTGTCCGTCGGCGGCACGGGACGCGGCCCGCCCGCCCGCAGGCCGTACATCCACCACCGAGTCCTGGAGGTCTCATGCAGGCCACGACGCAGACCGCGAAGGCACTGGCGCCCAACGGGCGCTGGGTGTCCTTCGCCTGCCGCGCCCGTTCCGTGCAGGCGGACTGGTTCTGGCACTTCCGCCTCACCGGCCCGTCCCTGGGCGTCGGCGTCAGCATCACCGACCGCGGCTACCCGGCCGGGCTGATCGAGGTCCACAAGTCCCGGGTCGTCCAGCAGGTCACCTACGACGGCCGTCCGCTCCAGCTCCTCACCAACGCCGACGGCAGCGGCTGGCAGGGCATCTGGACCGGCCCCCACCACTGTCTGATCATGGAGTTCTCCGGCAGCAAGGTGGACGCGGGCGCGGTGACGCAGGTCCTGGACCGGCTCACCCTCTCCGACACCAGGGCCGGGCTCGTCGTCACGCCCCGCAGCCGGGACCTGAAGACCTGGAGCATGTACGGGGTCAAGTTCACCTCGGGCGGCTCGGTCACCATCTACCCCGCCGAGGACGCTACCGCCCTCGTCCCGGAGAGCAGCGGGAAGACCGTGGAGAAGGGCCAGGTCTGGGTGAAGACCATGGGCATCGCGGGCGTCACCCGGGGCCGCAAGTATCTGCACGCCGGACCCAAGGCGGTCTGCCTGGTGGACGACGACGCCTCCGCCGACATCGGCGTCTCCGGCGCCGACCAGGAGGAGCTGCTCAAGTCGCTCGACGTCCGCTGGGGGGCGTGACGGGTGCAGAGCCTGCTGTGGGCCCTTCTCGTCCTCGCCTGGACCGCGATCGCGTTCCTGGTCTTCGGCTACGCCGGGCTCGTCACCAAGATCCGCGCGCTGGAGGCGGGCGGCGGCTCGGCCGCGCCCGACGAGGGCGGCCGCCAGTGGCCGGACCTGGCCGCCCCGGACGCGGCGCACCGCACCTTCGCCCTGGTCCTCTCCTCCACCTGCCCCACCTGTGAGGAGGTCGCCCCCGCCTGGTCGGGGCTGCGGCGCGAACTCGGCGGCGCGGGGCACCGTACGGTCCTGATCGACATCGACAACTCGGGCCGCTGGAACGGCTCCGGCGCCGGGGAGATCCTGCCGGGCCCGGGGCTCTCCTCGCCGCTGCTGCTGGCGTACCAGCCCGCCCTGCTGGTCCTCGACGCGGACGGCGCGATGCTGTCGGCGGAGCCCGTGGGTTCGGCGGAATCCCTGGCCGCCCTCACCGAGGAGTACACCGGCGGCACCATCCGGCCGTCCACCACCTCCACCCTCACGACGGGAGTCGCGTGATGAGCAATGCCTTCCTCCAGTCCATTCCCGAGGTGACCGTCACCCCCACCTCGGGCGACATCCGCTCCACCTCGGCCGTCCCGGAGACGCCGCGTCCCGCGAAGACCGGCGGCTTCCAGCGCCGTACGTTCCTGCGGACCACGATGGCGGGCGCCGCGACGCTGGCCGTCACCGGGCTGAGCTGGGTCGGCGGCGGCTCCGCCTACGCCTTCAGCCGTACGTCGCGCCACCCGGCGCACTGCATGAGCGTCGACGTGCCTGGCGACACACCGTGTTGGGGCCGCCAGTACATCAGCTCCACGTACTGCGCCTCCGACGGCTACCACCGCACCGACACCGAGACCCACCAGTACTGGACCCGCAAATACAACTGGGAGGCGGCCTGCGGCGGATACGCGGGCTGGTACTGGCGGATGGCGAACGGCCGGACCGTGCACTGCTGGGACGGCTACTTCGAGGACATCAAGCTGGAGGGCTCGCGGACCCGCTTCACCACGAGCTGCAAGAGCGGCTGACCCACGGCCCGTCGGCCACCGGCGGACAGCCGCGGGCCGGCGGTCACCGGCAGCAGGTCACCGGCAGCAGGTCATCGGCCGCCGCGCGCACGTACGCACGCACGGGCGCGCGGCGGCCGGACGGCCCCCGCCCCAGGACCCCGAAGGACATGAATGGCGCTCGACTCCACCTCCGTCTCACGGCGCCCCAGTACCCCCGGAGCCTCCGCGCTCGTCGCCGGGGCGATCGGCCTGCTCCTCACGGCCGTCGCCGCGGCCGGGGCCGTCTGGACCCCCGCCGCCTCGCACGGAGTGCTCGCCGCGATCGCCGCCTGCGCGGTGGCCGTACTGGCGGGCTACTCCCTCTCCGGCTCCGTTTGAAGCCACAACTCAGCGGGTCTGCTGACCTCGCCGGTCTGGCGGGGAACAAAGAATGTGCAGTACTTCACGCGGGGCCTGTTCTTCGGCGGCTTCGCCACCGGGCTGCTTCTGCTGCTCCCGGCGGCGCTGACGCAGACGTTCGCGCCCGACGCGGTACGGACCGGCGCGCTGCTGGTCGCGGTCGTGGTCCTCCTCGGTATCGAGGTGGGGCTGCTGCCGTTCCGGATGCCGCAGAACGCCCGGCTGGTCCCCAGTGACATCGTCGTCCGCACGGACGGCAGCGGAGCGCTCCAGTTCGGCTTCGAGATGGGTACGGGTCTGCGGACCTTCGTACCCTCGCATCTGCCGTACGCGGCGATCGCGGTCCTCCTCTTCGCGGGACCGTGGTGGGCCACTCCGCTGGGCGGTCTCGCCTTCGCCCTGGGACGCGCGCTGATGGTGCGCTCCTCGGTCCGGTCGGGCGACGCCTCCGTATGGGACGCGGCCTTCGTCCGGCTGCGGATCCCGATCCTGCTGCTGCTGTGGGTGGTGGCGGGGGCGGCGGGCACCGTGGCGGTCCTGATCCGGCACGGGGTCCTGTAGGGCCTACGGCCGACCGCGTGAAGTGAGGCGCCCGTTCCCGGGGTTCCGGGGCCGGGCGCCTCGTTCGTGCCGTAGCCGCGTCGTGTCCGTCGTGATTCAGGCGTCGCGGGCCGTACGGTGCTCCAGGCGATGGCCCACGTACTGCATCGACGCGAACGACGCCACGATGGCGACACCCGCCAGCATGACCACCTTCCCGACCGTCGTCAGCGGCATCACGTCCGTCACCACCAGCACCAACAGCCCCAGTGCGCAGAGGCTGTTGAGGGCCCAGGTCGTGGTGGAGAGGGCCGGGACGATCCGGGGCCGGGTGCCTATCACCGCGAGAATCAGGGCGCCCACCAGCATCGCCGCGCCGAAGGAGACCGCCCAGGCGGTCGGCAGTCCCAGCGGCTCGTCCGCGAACAGCGCCCCGCCGAGCAGGGCCAGACCGAAGACGGCGGTACTGCACGCATCGCTGAGGACGACGATCCGGAAGAGGGAGAAACCCGGGAATCCGGTCGGACGGGTGGTGCCTGACACGGTGCTCACAGCGGTCATCGCGGCCTCCTGACGGCTCGTTCCGGGGTGCCACACCGTTGCATCACGTGGGTAAGGACTCAATGACCCGTGGGTCATGGCCTGTGTGACCGTGACCCGATTAACCTGCGTTTATGGAGGCCACGCCACAAGTAAGGATAGGACCCCTACTACGGGACTGGCGGCGCCGCCGCCGGCTCAGCCAGCTCGATCTGGCCCTGCGCGCCGACTCGTCGGCGCGCCATCTCTCCTGTGTGGAGACGGGCCGTGCCATGCCCAGTCGCGGCCTGCTGCTGCGGCTCTGCGAGGCGATGGACATCCCCCTGCGGGAGCGGAACGCCCTGCTGCTCTCCGCCGACTACGCGCCCGCCTACCGCGAGAGCAGCCTTCAGGACGCCGATATGGCGTCCGTACGGGCCGCTCTCAACCGGCTGCTGACGGCGCACGAGCCGTATCCGGCGGTCGTCGTGGACCGGGTGTGGAACGTGCTCGCGGGCAACCGGTCCCTGTCGATGCTCACCGACGTCGTCTCGCCGACGCTGATGCACCCCCGGCCGAACGTGTTCCGGCTGATCCTGCATCCCAACGGACTGGCGCCGAGGCTGGTCAATCTGGAGGAGGTACGCGAACTGACCCTCGCGGCACTGCGCAGACAGGTGGTGGCCACCGGGGACCCCCGGCTGGAGGATCTCTACGAAGAGATCTCGGCCTATCCGCGGCCCGAGGGCACGGGCGACGAGGACTGGGCGGCCGTACCGCCGCGGCCCTGGACGCCGAGCCCGGTGGAGGTACCGCTGCGGCTCCGGACGCCCCGGGGGGAGCTGGCGCTCTTCAGCACGATGACCACGTTCGGGGCGCCGGCCGATGTGACCCTCTCCGAGCTGGGTGTCGAGCTGTTCTACCCGCTCGACGACTCGACGGAGAGGGCGCTGCGCTCGGGGGCGGCGGCCCTGGCGTGACCGGGTGACCCGTTCGCGTCGATCCGCGCGCCCGTGCGGCGCCGCGCGGTGACCGCCGCGTCCGGCGGACCTTCCGGGGCCGCTTCGGCGCACCCCCCGGCCCGTCCACCCCCACGCCCCTGAACAACCCTCCGATCCCTCATATCCCCCACGACCCGGACCACAGCCCGCGGAAATCACCGAGACCGCACAGACCACACAGACCGCAGAGACCACGGAGACCGGCCAGGCCGCTCCCACCGGCCCGAAGGCCCCGGCGGCCCCGGTCCGGCCGACGACGACGTCGGCCGATGACCGGGCGACCACGGCGGCCGTACCGACGAAGACGTCGGCGGACCAGGTGCCGACGACGGATCCGACGACGGGGTCGGAGCCCGGAACCGTCCACCAGGTCCCCTTACGCGAGCGGGGGGAGTCGGCCGGTCCCGTAACGGAGTTCGCCCGGCGGTGCCCACGGGCGCCGCCGGGAGCCGGGACCGGGGCCGCCCCTCCGCCGTACGGCGGCGGCCTGTCAGCACTTGTTCGGCGTACCGTCCAGCAGCGAGAAGACCTCGACCGTCAGGGACTTCTCCCGGGGCTCGAACCACACCTGGAACACCGCCCGGCCCCCGGTGAGCCGCTTCTGGAAGCACAGGTCCGAGGGGTCGCGCTCATCGTCGTCTCCGCCGGTCACCGGGCCGGGGGTCCAGCCGTCCGCCTCGGCGGCGGCCCGCAGATGATCGGCCACGGCCCGCTTCTCCCCCACCAGCACCAGGACATTGCTGCCGAAGACGAGTTCCTCGCCGCTGTCGTCCAGACAGCCCGTGCCACCGCCGGGCGCCTCGTACCCCCGCTGCGGCCGGGTCCCCGGCGGCGGACCGGCGAAGACCGGCAGGGCGTCGATCTCCCGTACCAGCGCGTCGGTCCCCTCGCAGTCGTCCACGACGTTCAGAAACGGACCGTCGACGGCCTGGAGTATCCGGTCCTTCGCCGAGACCACCAGCACGGCGGCGAGCACCAGCGCGAGGGCCACGGGACCCAACACCCCGCGTATGGCGCGTACTCCGCCAGCCGGGCCCATGGCGTCCCGTCCTCCCCGTAGCGTCGTGATCATCCGAAGATACCCGGCGGCGCCCCGGAGCCCGGTGGATATCCCGTGACGTTTCCGCTGGCACCTCTCCCCGGCCGGTGAACCACCCGGCCACCCGGTGAGCCGCCCGGCGGGGTGCTCGTTACGTTCCCGCCATCCGCCGGTGGCGGCGCCACCATGCGGGCGGACGACAGTGACGCTCATGACCACCGACTCTGCCCGGAGACGACGGGGAACCGCCGCCCTGCTGGCCCTCGCCGCCTCCGCGACCCTCGCCGCGCCCGGGGCGGCGACCGCCGCGCCCGAACCGCGCGGTACGACCGCCCAGCGCGTCCAGTGGGGGCCGTGCCCCCATGTCGATCCGCCCTATCCCGACCCGGCGTCCGAGTGCGCGACGATCGAGGTCCCGGCCGACTGGGCGAACCCGAACGGCCCGAAGACGGGTCTCTTCGTCGCCCGCCACAAGGCCACCGACCCGAAGCGGCGGATCGGCGTCCTGATGTCCAACCCGGGCGGCCCCGGGGCGCCCGGCGCCGACGACGCGCTCAACCCCACCGATCCGTACCAGGGTTACACCCCCGAGATGCGCGCCCGGTTCGACATCGTGGCCTTCGATCCACGCGGTATCGCCCGCAGCCGGGGTGTCGAGTGCGACGAGACACCGCTCGCCGGGGCCCCCGCCCGGCCCGCCACCGCGACCGAGTTCGAGCGGGTACGTACCGCCAACGCCCGGTTCGTCGCCGACTGCGTCCGGCGTACGGGCCCGCTGGCGAAGAACATGGACGCCGAGGCGACGGCCCGCGACATGGACGCGATCCGGGCCGCCCTGGGCGAACGGAAGATCAGCTTCCTGGGGCACTCGTACGGCACCCTGATCGGTGAGCGCTACGCCCGGATCTTCCCCGACCGGCTGCGCGCCCTGGCCCTCGACAGCGCGATGGACCCCGGGCAGCCGGGGCCCGAGCGGTATCTCACCGACGCCGCCGTGACGCTGAACAACACACTGAAGCGGGTCTCGTCCTGGTGCGCCATGAACGCGGCGACCTGCGCGATCAAGAACAAGAAGGTCACCACGGTCGCGGAGGAGCTGTTCGCCCGCGCCGACGCGGGCACCCTCCGCGAACCCGGCCCGAACGGCCCCACGGCGAAGAAGGTCTCCCCCGACCGGCTCTCCGACTTCCTCGGCGACGTACTCGGCGCCGATCCCGCTTCCGTGGCCCAGCAGTTGGCCGCCCTGCACTCCGGCACCGGTGAGGTCCACTGGCTCGGCGGCGGCGCCCACGAGACGGCGCTCCGGCTGGTGCTCTGCCGGGACGAGGACTACCGGATCAGGGACTTCGCGGAGTACCGGGCGATCCGGGACCGGGTCGCGAAGGCGGCACCGTACGTCCGTTACGAATCCCAGTCGCTGAGCTTCGTCCTGGCCTGCCAGGGGTCCCCGCTGCCGCCGAAGCCCGTACCGGCCCGCGCCACCGGCACCCCGCCCCCCATCCTGGTGGTCAACGCCACCCATGACCTGGCCACACCCCTGCCGGGCGCCCGCCGGATGGCGCACTCCTTCCCCCGGGCCACCCTGAAGACCTTCGACGTGGTGGGCCACTGGCTCTACACCACGGGCATCCCCGGGGACCCGAAGGGCCTGATCGACCGCTATCTGCTCGATCCGCGACGCTGACCCGCACCGCTTCGAGCAGGGGGTTTCCCCCGGCCGCCACGGCCGGGGGAACACCCCGGTATCCGCCTCGTGATCATGTCACCGGGCTGTGACGGCGTCGTCCGGGAACGAGGACGCGCGCATCCCCGCCGCTCAAGGCGCCCTCATAGTGATCGAACCAGCGCAGAGGTGCCCCAGCCGCCCCGGCGCTTCGACCACCGACACACCAGGGGGATCCCATGACCGGCCACCGTCGCAAGACCATCTTCGCCTCCGCCGTCCTCATGAGCGGCGCACTGCTGCTGACGGCCTGTCAGGGATCGGAGCCCCAGGCGAAGGGCGGCGACAAGGCCGAGAACGCCGCGGCCACCTCTCCGGCGCGCAAGGCGTCCACCGAGTCCACCGGCACGGGCGGCGCCCAGGAGGCAGGCACGGGCAAGGACTCGGGCGCGAAGGACGGCACCACCGGCACGGGTACGGGTTCGGGGACGGGCAAGGGCGGTACGGGCGGCACGGGCAAGGACGGCATGGGCTCCGGCGCCGACGCGGGCGACGGCTCCCGGGTCCCGGTCGGCCAGGTCTGCGGCGCGAACGACCTGTCCTGGTCCACCAAGAACCGTACGCAGGGCGGCGGTTACATCCTGGTCGTGGCCAAGGCGAAGCCGGGTATCACCTGCACCCTGCCGGGCGAGCTGCCGACCGTGGCCTTCGGCTCCGACGGCACAGAGGCGAAGCCCGTCCAGCACTCCCCCGGCAAGCCGATCACCCTCAGCGGCAACGCCAGGGCCTATGCCGGGGTGAGCCCCAAGACCACCTCCGACAATTACGGCAAGGAACTGACCAGCATCATCGTCGCCATCGGCAACGAGGACCCGAACCCGGCCGAGCTGAATGTGGGCAAGATCCTGGTCGACAATCCGGTCGTCACCAATTGGCACACCTCCGAGAAGGACGCGCTGCCCTTCAACTGAAGCAATAGGCAGTCGCTTTCGTACCCGAGCCGGGCTCCGAGGAGCCCGGCTCGCGCATATCGGCCAACAGGTGGATCAGGTCTGCCAGGGCTTGGCGTCGCCGGTGCAGACCTTGTCCGAGACGTGGAACGCCGGGTTCCCGCCGGTGGTGTCACCGGAGGAGCCTCCCGGAGCGATCGTGGCGTGCGGCCCGCTCCAGTTGGCGGAGTTGGTCCAGGTGGAGCCGTAGTAGTACCAGAGCGTCGCCTTGACCGGCAGATTGTTCCGGTAGGACATGATGCCGTTGGACGGATAGGTGAGCTGGAAGTCCTTCAGCCAGTGACAGTCGGCGACACTGCCCGTGGTGAGTCCGGGCTCCCGGAACTGGGTGCTCTTGTAGAGGCAGAGGTTGTTGGAGCTGCACGGCACGTCGGCGGTCGCCGGTGCCGCGGTCAGAACCCCGCTGCCGACCGCCATGGCCAGTGCCGAGACGAAAACAGCCGCCTTACGACGCATATTCATTCAGGTCTCCTCCTTCTTGGTGCCGGAACACTGCACTGTCGAATGACCGAACGAATGACCGTTTATCGAATTCCGGCGACCTACCACGGAATTCCTCGGTTCCCTTCGTTCCGTGATCGAAGCTACCCGGGCCCGGACCGCCGAATTCGACGTTGCGCGCACGCCCGTCCGACGATGCGCGCACAGCGGCTCGGAGGAGTGTGTATGCCGGAATTCGCGGGGAGTGACGCCGTAGGCGGTCCGGAACGAACGGCCGAAGACGTCCCCGCTGGCGAAGCCCCAGCTGCCCGCGATGGCCGCGATGGACCGGTGCCGTAGCTCCGGCCGGGTCAGATCACGGCGGCAGCGCTCCAGCCGTCGGCGGCGGATCGTCGCCGCCACGGTCTCGTCACCGGACCGGAAGAGGAGATGGAGGGAGCGGAGGGCGATGTGGTGATGCGCGGCGATGGTGCCGGGTGTGAGGGCCGGATCGCCCAGATTCCGGTCGATGAAGGTGTCGATCCGTCTACGGAGGATCTCCTCATGGGTCTCGGCGGTCAGCGTGTCCCCGGCGTCGATCCGGTGGGCCAGCAGCCCGGTGGCCAGGTCGAGGACGGTCCGCGCCAGCCGGGGCGGGTCGTCGGGGGCGCAGCCGTCGGCGTGTGCTTCGAGCGAGCGGAGGAATTGACCGAGTACGGCGCCGATGCCGTCCCGGGCGGGGAGCCCCTGGCCGAGCGTGGCGTCGAGCCGGTCGGCCGGGAGGGCGAGCAGCGGTCGCGGGATGCCCAGCAGCCGGAGCGTTCCGTCCGGGGCGGCGGTATCGGCCCGGTGGGGGTGGGAGGTGTCGAGGAGTACGGCTCCGCCCGCCTCGACCAGGGTGTCGGTGCCCGGGACCGAGATCCGTACCGCGCCCTTCGCCACCATCACCAGGACATAGCACTCCGGATCGCTCTCCCGGATCAGCCGGGCGGGCCGCCGGGCCGAGGCGGTCAGCCGGGAGTAGTGGAGGCGGGCCACCTCGATCCCGCCCAGTTCCAGCAGCCCGGCCCCGGCCTCGAAATCGGCGGATGCCCCGATCCTCAGGTCGTACGGGACGGCCGTACGGGCCGCCGCCGTACGGCACCGGTCCGCCCGGTCCTCCGCCGCCATGCCGTCGGTCGACGTCCAGAACCACACCCGCGCCCCCTTGAATCCGATGGAACTCGCTGACCGAACGTGTCGTTCCTGCACGACTTCCAGCGCATCGAACCCCACCGAGAGGCGAAAATAAATGAGGCGTTTCCTCACGGCCGTCACGGCGGCCGTCGTCCTGTCGGCCTCGGCCGTCTGGTCCGGCACCCCGGCGTCCGCCGGAGCACAGGCTTCCGCCGGAGCGCAGACGTCCACCGCGCCCACGGCGTCGGCCGGATCGCAGGTGTCCGCCGGTTCGCCGGTATTCGACTATCAGGTGACCCGGCACGCCGCGGAGTACAAGGAGATACCCGGGACGCGGATCGAGTTCGACGCCCGGGCGGGCGAGACCTCGTATCTGTGGTCGCGCGGCCTCAGGGCCGGAAACCTCACCCCGCTGGTACAGGGTGAGAACATCGGCAACACCTTCGCGGTGAACTGCCGCCTCGCCGACGGGACCGCCCTGCCCGCCGGTACGGAAACCGGGGCCTACTGGGCGGCGAACCTCGTCCCGCCGGACGAGACGTCGTACGCGCCCTCGGTCCGCTGGCTGTTCTCGGCCCCGGCCGACGGCCGGTACGCCTGCCGGATCTCCGTGGTCGGCTACTCCAGCATCATCACCGGTGGCCGCCAGGTGACGATGCGGGTGGCGGCGGGCGCCGAACTGGCCAGGGCGCAGTACCCGGCGACCGCCCGCTGGACGCTGCCCGCGGCGTCGTCCGTCGTGGTCCAGCCGGGGGCGACCGCGACGACCCTGGGCTATACGTTCACCCCGGCCGGCGCCGACCGGATCGCCGTGGTGCAGGACGTGGCGCTCTCGACCTGTGTGCCCGGCTCGTCGATCTGCGGCGGCGGGATTCCCGGTGTCGACGGCTCCCGGGTGGAGACCTGGGTCGAGGCGCAACCCCGGAATCCGGACGGCACGACCTGCGGCGCGCCGGTCTCGTCCGCCGCGCAGAAGTGGCACATCTCGAACGCCAAGCACCACCAGACCTCGCCCAACACCCTCTATCTGACCCGGGCCGGGCTCGGCGGTTGCTCCGAGGTGCGGCTGGCGCTGAAGGTGCGGAACACCGGCGGCAATCCGGTCAACGTCCACGCCGGTCATGCCTCGGGCGGTATCGCGGCCACGCACGGGGTGGCCTTCACGTACTGAGGTACGGGGGTACGGTGCCGGGTCCGGCACCGTACCCCCCGGACCCGTCAGACGTCCGGGACGTCCGCGCCCACGTTGCGGGTCATCCGCCGGAGGACCTTCACCGTGGTCAGATACTCCTCCTCGGTGATCCCCTCGGTGACCTTCTCGCGGTTGGCCCGCTGGATCCCGGCCGCCCGGTCGCGCAGTTCGCGGCCCTCGTCGGTGATCCGGAGCCGGTCGTCATCGCCCCGGACGAGGAGCTTCCGCTCCAGCAGTACGTCGATCTCCGGGGCGAGCCCGGCCCCGACATCGAGATTGTCCTGGTTGGCGGCGAGGAGTTCGTCCCGGGTGACGCCGTCGCCGGACCCCACCACATGGTTGAGCACCCACCACTGGGGCTGGGTGACCCCGATCGCCGCCAGCCGGGCCCGCGCGTACGCCAGTACGGTCTTGCCCACGGCCCAGGTCCAGTAGCCGATCGGCTGTCGCAGCAGTTCGGCGTCGTCCCGTGAGTCCGTCATCGCCCCACCCTCCCGTTTTGCCGTGCGTGATCACCGGCCACGGTAGAACCTCGACTCGGCTTGAGGTCAAACCCCCTGGCGCATCGCCGGTGCCTCGCGCACCCGGGCGCCCCGGACGTAACCCCCGCTCCACGCATATGCCCCGGCCCGGGGAGCAAACTCTGGGGCAGAGGGAGCACAGAACGGGCCGGGCGGGGCGCAGGGAGCCGTCCGGGCCGTATCGCCGACGAAGGGAAGAGGCACCGTGGCTCAGCCGAAGACCGCCGACCAGCCCGAAACGCTCGCACCCGCCCTCGCGTCCATGACCGTGCTGGTCGCCGCCGTCATCGTCCACGACCAGGCCACCAATCGGATCGTCCTGCTCCAGCGCGGCCGGGACGCCAAGTTCGCCCCCGGGATGTGGGATCTGCCGGGCGGCAAGAGCGAGCCCGGGGAGCCGATCACGGAGACCGCCGTACGCGAACTGCACGAGGAGGCGGGGCTGACCGTACGGCCCGAGTCGCTGGCCGTGGCGCACATCGTCCACGGCGCCTGGGGTGCGGCGGCCCCCAACGGCTATCTGACCGTCGTCTTCACCACCACCGAATGGTCCGGCGAACTCCGCAACCGGGAACCCCACAAGCACGCGGAGGTGCTGTGGGCGGGGACGGACGAGTTGCCGGACGATTTCGTGCCGACCACCGCCAGCGCCCTGGACCGGCATCTCAACCAGGGGCCCGACATCACGCTCAGGGGCTGGCGGTGAGCGCAGGCCCGGGGCGGGCGGAGGGGCGGAGAAGGGGGCGGGGCCCGGCATCGACCGCCGGGCCCCGCCCCCTTTCGCCGGGTTCCGGGCGGCCTACTCGTGGAAGTGGAAGCGCCATGCCTGCCGTACGTCGTACGGCCGCAGTTCGGCCAGCGCCGTACGCGGCGGGTAGATCAGCAGCGGGCTCAGGTCGAGCGCCAGCTCGGCGCCGTCGACGGGCCCGCCCGGCACCACCACATGGAAGGTGTACGGCTCGGCGCTCTGCCGCAGGGACCATTCGACGGGCCGGTCCGTGCCGACGACGAAGCGGCCCCGGCGGGGGTCTCCCTCGTATCCGGCATAGGTGTTCCGCCGGAGGTTCCGGAGGGTGACATTGCCGTTGGCGAGCGTTCGGAGCTGCCATTCCTGGTCGCCGGGCTGCCCGACGGGGTGCAGTACGACGACGCTGTCGCGGGGCTCCAGCAGGGTGAGGAGTTCTTCCTCGGGCCTGCCGATGGCATAGACGCCGTCGGGGGCCGGGGCGCGGCGGGCGGCGGGCCCGGTGGCCCGGGCGGCGGCGGTCGTGGCCGCCGCCGCGGTTCCGGCGGCGAGGAGGGCGGCGGCTCCGGCCGCGGCGGTGGCGCCGAGCAGGCGGCGTCGGCTCATGGGTTCGGTCATGGCAGGGATTGTTGGCCGCCTGTGCCCGCCCGGTCCCCGGATGACCTGCTGGTTCGCCCGGCCGGGTGAGTCATTGGCACCGCGTTGCCGAACCGCCGCGCCGCCGTGCGGGGTCAGTCGTCGCCGTCCCCGGCCTCGTCGTCGTCATCGCCGCCGTCGTCGTCGTGATCCCGGTCGCCGTCCCACTGCCAGCGGCCGTCGTCCCAGCCCGGCTTGGCGTGTTTGCCCTTGCCGGGGATCCGCTCCCAGGGGCGTTCGGCGGACGGGCCGGGCCGTGTGGGGCGTTCGGTGCGCGGCGGCGGCTGGGTCCGCGGGGCCTCGGCGGCCGGGCGGGGCGCGCGGGTGGTGTCCGTATGCCCCGCGGGGACCGCCGCCGGGGCCGCCACCCGGCGTGCGCCCGGGGTCGTACGCGCCGGATCGGGGGCGCCGCCCCGCGATGCCTCCGGGGTGGGTGAGGGGCCGGTGGCGGGCGGGGTCTCCTCGGCCCCGTCCGGCCCGGCGGGGTCGCTCAGATCGAGATCGGTCGAGCCCGCGATCCGGTCGGTCTCGCGGCTGCTCTCACCGTCGTCGACGGCGAGCAGTACCGTGGTCGTCACGCCCGCGGTGAGGGCGAGCGCCACTCCCGTTCCGAGCAGTCCCCGGCCGACCCGGGAGAGTGGGGAGAGCGGGGTGTCGTCGTCCAGCCATATGCCGTCCCCCGCACGGTGACGGCCCTTCGCCCTGAGCTGCATGGCGGACACTATGCAGTACGGGCGCACTCCCGCGTGAGGGTCTTCACAGAACGCGGTCGGATTCCTCATACACCGATCCCCGTCACCTCCGGCGCACGCCCCCCGGCCGCCACCGATCCGGCTCAGGGCGTCCCGGGGCCCTGGAGGATCTGGAGGTAGTTGCCGTCCGGGTCGGTGATGGTCGAGAACAGCCAGCCGCCGCCGGCCTCCTCGACCGGCCGTACCCAGGTCACGCCCAGGGTATCGAGGTGCTTCTCGGCGGCGCGGATATCGCGGACCGTGATGTTGATCAGCTGCCTGCCGGGTTCCGCGGCCCGGTCTGCGACGTCGTCGCGGCGGTCGAATCCGATGATCGCCCCCGGTCCGACGACGAGCAGATGCTCTTCCCAGCGGGCACCCAGCGGCTCCAGCGCGGCCCGGTACCACGCGATGAGCCGCTCGGGGTCCGTACCGCCGAGGACGACACCGAGTCCGGTGATGTTGCCGTTGGTGGCTGTCATGGGTGGGCCTCCTGATGTTCCCGCCGGGCGCGTCCGCGCCCTACGGGTCCTGACCGCGTACGGCGCCGGAACTCATCGGTCCGGCCACCGCCACGGCCCCGGCCGCTTCACGGCTAGCGCTGTACCGGGAAAGGCGCACCGGCCCACGACGCCCGGTACGGCACTACCGCAGTTCGTCCGGGCAGGGCGTACCGCGCGGCAGCGAGTAGCGGCCCGCGAGCCGGTAGGTGCCCGCCTCGGGGGCGACCAGCTCGGTCCACTCGTCGCCGTCGAGGTTCTCCTCGATCTTGATCAGACAGCCGTTGGGGTTGTCGAACGTCTTCGGTTCGCCGTCCTCGCGGTCCTTGGACTCCTGGGTCTCCTGCGGGCCCTTGACCCGCTTCCCCTTCTCGTCCACGAGGCTGAGCCAGGGCGAGTAGGGGACCCGGATCAGTACCCGGCCGGGCTGTTCGACGGTGATCCGGAGCTGGTTGGCGCCCGCGTGCTCCACCTTCGCCGGGGCGGCGGCGAGCGGTACGGGGTCGTTCACGGCGAAGATCTGCCAGTTGGAGTCGCCCCAGACCCGCTTCAGATACGGCAGGCCGCCCTCGACCAGCTCCTTCTCCTGCTCGGCGCCGACATCGGGCCTGCCCTCGGGCAGCACCACGTAGTGCACGGCCATCCGGTCGAGCCAGGCGCGGTAGTCGGCGGCGGTGAGGGTCTTCTCCTCGTCGTAGAAGAGGGGGTTGCGCTCCATGTCGGCCTGGCGGTTCCAGCCGCGGGCCAGATTGACGTACGGCGCGAGCGCCGACGCCTCGCGGTGGCTGCGGGCGGGCACGACCTCCACCCGGCCCCGTTCGGCGTCGAGGTCGTCCAGCTTGTCCACAAGGGGCGCCAGCTCGAAGTTCCAGGAGGCGGTGGGCGCGGTCCTGACGACGTCGTCAACCCCCTTGAAGCCGATCCAGAAGTTGAGCCCGGCGAAGGCGACCAGCAGCGCGTACCAGCGGCGCGAGCGGGGGACCGCGTACGGCAGGGCGGCCAGCAGGGTCACCCCCGCGAAGAGCATCGCGAGCCGGGTGACGTTCGAGCCGATCTGCGAGTCGATGAACCAGGTCAGTATCGTCCCCAGGCCGTAGACCACGGACGCGGTCCGGACCGTGCGCCACTCCTTCGGGACCAGGACGTAGACCAGGACCGAGAAGATGAACGGCAGCGAGACCGTGCCCAGCGACATCGGCTGGGTGCCGGAGAACGGGAAGAGCCAGGACGACAGGCCGACGACGGCGACCGGCGGCAGCCCGATGGCGAAGGCGCCCGGCCGCCGCTTGTTGAGGAAGAGGGCGGCGGCGACGACGCCGAGGAAGAGTCCGGCGACCGGGCTGGACGCGGTGGCCAGTCCGGCCAGCGGCGCGGCGACGGCGGCCTTCGCCCAGCGCTTGGTGCGCCAGCGGTACGGCCAGCAGAAGACGGCGGCCACGGCGCCGATCGCGAACATCATGCCGAGGCCGAAGGTGACCCGGCCGGAGAGCGCGTTGCAGAGGAAGGCGAAGACGGCGGCCAGCGCGCACGGCAGCGGATTGCGGACGGCTCGGACCCGGACCAGGACGAGCGCCGTGAGCGCGGCGGAGACCGTACCGGCGACGATCATCGTTGACCGGACGCCGATCAGGGACATCAGATAGGGCGAGACGACGCTGTACGAGACCGGGTGCATCCCGCCGTACCAGGCCAGGTTGTACGCGGACTCGGGGTGCCGGCCGACGAACTCGGCCCAGGCGTCCTGGGCGGCCAGGTCACCGCCCGTGTTGGCGAAGAAGAAGAACCAGATCAGATGCCCTATGGCGGCGACCACGGTGGTGACGATCACCGGACGGCGGGTGAGCCGGTCCCAGACGTCGGCGGTCGCGCTCCGGAACCGGCCGGGGCGGGGGTCCGGGGAGCCGGGGAAGCCGTCGGGGTCCGGGGAGCCGGTGCCGTCCGTCGCCGACGACCGTATTCGGGGTTTCGCACCGGGGCCGACGCCGTCCGTCCTGACCGGCTCTGCGGTGGTCACTGCGGCTCTCCCCGTCTGTCGCTGGTCGGCGGTGTCGGTGCGGTCGGTTTCTTCGGTGCGGTGCTCGGGCGGATCCCGGTGGTGCGGTGTCGCCGGGCCCGACGGCGCCGGTGACGGCGGTACGGCAGATGCCGCTGAGGTCGGTGTACCGACGTTACCCGAGACGGGTCGGCTCCCATCAAGGACGCCGGACGGGGCGACCGGGGTTGCCCCGGGGCGTCCCGGCCCCGGGTCCCGGGCGACGTCAGATGGTACGTACCGATCCCGGGCCCGGGGAAGCCGACGCGGGGGCGCCCCGGAAACCGGGACGCCCCCACTCCTCCGCTCGCGCCGTCGCGGGCCCGGACGGGCCGGCCCGCGGCCGAGCCGGGTCGGCCCGCCGGATCAGCCCGGGCGGCCCGTCGGATCAGCCCAGCCGGGTCAGCTTGTCGCCGAACCCGGGCTCGGCCAGGTTCTCCCGGAGCGCGACCGGGACGGTCTCCTTCGCCGGGCCCGACAGAACCGACAGCTCGCCGATCACATCGCCCGCGTTCCCGGAGCGCGGCAGCTCGCCCTTGCGCATCGAGAGATCCAGCTTGATCTCCAGACCGCCCCAGCCGATCGCCTTCAGATCGCGGGTCGCGACCACCGGCACCCGGCCGCCGAGACCGTTGTCGAGATAGCCGACGGCCTGCCCCTTCTTGACGACCGTGGCCCCGACCATCCCCTCCCGGGTCGACTCGATCATCTTGATGCTGTAGTCGATCGCCTTCTGGGTCTTCTGGTACGGCGAGTCACCGTCGCGGGCGTTCATCGCGACACCGTTGATCCGGTAGTACGTACCGTCGATCTCCTTCACGAACGACCAGAGCAGATTGCCGCCCGCCGGGGTGGAGGAGCCCGTCTTGATGCCGTCGACGCCGTCGAGCAGCAGCGCCCGGTCGTTGCCGTTGCGAATGGACTCACTGCCGGGGATGTCCACGTTCGTGGTGTTGGTGATCTCCCGCAGCACCTTGTTGTTCATCACGGCCTCGGCCAGCTTGAGCTGGTCGGCGGGGGTGGAGACGGTGGTCTTCTTGAAGCCGCTGGGGTCGGTGTAGACGGTGTCGCGCATCCCGAGCTGCTTCGCGGCGTCGTTCATCTTCTTGACGAACGCGGCCTCGGAACCCGCGTTCCAGCGGGCGAGCAGCCGGGCGGTGTTGTTGCCCGACTTGATCATCGTCAGCTGGAGGAGCTGCTTCAGGGTGTACTTCTGGCCCTCGGAGACCTTCGCGACGGACTCGTCCTCCCAGTTGCCGGACTCCCGGGCCGCCTGGGCGTCGATGGTGATCCTCGGACCGTCCTCGCCCTCCTTGAGCGGCCGGTCGCGGAGGATGACGTACGCCGTCATGGCCTTGGCGACGCTCGCGGTCGGGGCGACGCCCTGCGGGCCGTACGTCCCGATCGTGCCGACGCCCTCGACGGCGACGGCGCCCTGGCCGTCGGTCGGGAAGGGCAGGGTGAGCTTGGCGCCCTTGAAGGTGAAGGTGGGCTTGGCCGAGAGTTCGAGCGCCGGGGCCGGGAGCGGGCGGAGTATCTGGGCCACCGCTCCGATCAGGGCGAGCAGCACCACCACCGGGGTCCAGATCTTGAACCGGCGGGCCACCGTCCGCATCGGGGTGGGCGGCGTGTTCGTCAGCTCGGCGAGCAGGTCCATCGGCGGCAGCGGCGGTACGGGCTGCTGCCGGGTCCGCTCGGCGTCGACCAGCGCGGCGGGTGCGGCAAGCCCGGCGGGCGGCTCCGCCGGGGCCTTCGCGGGGGCCGCCGCCGGGGTTTTCGGCGCAGGGCTCTTCGGCGCCGGAGTCTTCGGCGCTGCGGTCGCGGCTGCGGCGGGGGCCTCGGGCTCCGGGTCGGCGCTCCGCAGCGGTACGAAGGTGCTGGCCTTCTTGCCGCCCTCGGCGCTCTTGTCCCCGTCGCCCTCGCTCTTGCCCTTCTTCTCCTCGGCCGGGGCCGAATCGGGCTCGCGGCGCGGCGCGGGCGGCAGCTTCAGGGCCGTCGTCGGGCTGTCCACGGCGGGCGCGGGGACGGCCCCGGTCCGCTTGGCCTGCGGGGTGAAGACGCCGGTCGGAGTGTCCAGCTTCTCGTCGGTACGGGGGGCGGCCCCGCCCTTCGCACCGGCGCCGGGCCCGGACTCCTCGTCCTTGCCCTCGCTCTCTTCGGCCTCGGCGTCGGCGTCCTTATTGTTCGTGTTATCGGCGTTATCGGCTTCGTCGTCATCGGCGTCGTTGTCGCCGTTGTCGCCGTCGTCTTCGCCGGACTTGCTGTCGTGATCGCTCTCGACGGCGGCCTCGGGCTCGGCGTCCTCGGCGTCCTCGGCGTCCTCAGCGTCTTCGTCATGGGTGGCGTCGGTGGCGTCCGTCGTGTCGCCGCCCGCTATCGCACCCGTCGCGGTGCCGGACTTGCCGCCCTCCGCGCCCTTTTCGGTGTCGCTCTCGGGGGCGTCCTCGGCGGAATCGGTGTCGTCACGACCCTCGGTGGCCGCAGGAGCGGCGCTCCGGGCGCTCTCGACGGCCTCAGGGGCCCCGGAAGCGCCCTCGGGGGCCGGGGGCGCATCCGGAGCGCGCGGGGGCGCCTCAGGGGCGCTCAGGCGCGGTTCCGGGACGACCGCGGTCACCTCCGACGTCGGATGGTCCGACCCGGCGGCGAGAGCACGGCGCCCGGCCTCCACGGCCTCCGCCTCCGCGTCGACCACCCGAGCCGCGTCGTCGGCGGTGGCGTCGTCATTGCTGTCGGCGTCGTTGTCGGCGCCTGTGTCGTCCTCGCGCTCCCCGTCACTCGCGTCATCCGCGCCGTCGGCGTCGGCCGCGTCAACCGTCTTGTCCGCGTCGTGAACGACATCGCCGTCGTCCACACCGTCGTCCGTGGCGTCAACCGCCTCGTCCGCGCGGTCGTTGTCACCCGCGCCCCGCACTGCGTCTTCGGCGTTTCCGGCGTCCTCGGTCGCATCGGCCTCGGTCGCGTCGGCCTCGGCTGCGTCGGCCTCGGCTGCGTCGGCCTCTTCGCCGGAGACCGGCTCGGGCGGCAGGGTGAAGACCGCCGTCGGCTGGTCCACACGGGCGGCCGACATGGCGAGCCGAGGGTCACGCTCACCCGGGGTCGTCGCCCCCGACGACTTCCGCTGCTCCGACTTGTCGGGGGACTCGCCCGCCACCGTGCCTCCTCGATGAACCATGAACGTCGATCGTGCCGCCGCCGGACACGACCCGGTCCGCCCGGGACGTCCGGGGACGGTCCTGCGGGTGATCCGGTGATCCGGCGGAAGATCCTTCAGAAATACAGGCGGCCGGTACGCTACGCCCAGCCGGGGCCCGTGTTGTCCGAACCATCTCTCAGTGTCCAGTGTGAGAACACGTCCCCCGCCCCTAGACGAGAACGACATACCTATCGGTTCCCGTACAAAGCACTCAGGCGCTCTCGACAGACCAATGTGAGAGGGGTCACCCTGTCATTCATCCACGCGGGGAGGCATGGATGGGCAGGAGCCGCAGAACACTTCCGGAGGAGTTGCTGCTGCTCGCTCTGGACCCGACCACGGGTACCACAGCGCAGCCGCAGTCACTCGACCTCGGCCTTGCCGGAGCGCAGCTAGTAGAGCTGGCTCTGGCGGGACGGATAGCCCCAGACGGGGATCGTATCGCCGTGGTGATGCCACGGCCGACAGGAGATCCGACACTGGACTCCGCACTGGAGTTGCTGCGACGCCGCGGCAGTCCGGTCCGGGCGGTCCACTGGATCGGCGGGCCCCGGCTGGGGCTGCGTCAGATCTATCTCGCACATCTGGAGCGGTGCGGCATGGTTCACGCCGTCGCCGGTCAGATGTGCGGCGTACTGCCGACAACTCGCTACCAGGCGACGGACACGGCGATCAGCCGAGACATCAGAGCCCGGCTGGACAGCGCGATCCGGACCGGCGTACCACCGGATCCACGGACCGCGGCCCTGGCCGCGCTGGCCCACGCGGTGGGTCTGGGCAAGCATCTCTACCCCGGTAACGAGGGCCGTTCGTCTCGGTCCCGGTTGCGGGATCTGATCCGGCACGACCCGATGGGCGGTCTCGTGGCGCATGCCGTGATGGACGTCCAGAACGGTGCGGCGGCGCAACCGCGGCGCGCGCCGGGCGCGGCGGGCGGCGGCGGTCGGCAGAACGCGAGCGTCGCGATGCCGCAGCGCCGTTCCGGTATGGCCCGGGCCGTCGCGCACTGACCCACCCGGGTAAGGGCCGCCTCGGGGCGGTCCGGGTCCGCTGGTGACTCCGTGTCGCACGCGACCGTCGTACGGCGCCGCAGGGCTGCCGTGCGGCAGCAGTACCACCGGTGCCCGCATTCAGGGCGGGCGCCCGGAGATCGCTCTTCGCCGTCCGCGCGGTGGATCAGGACACCGCGCGGCGGCACCCGCGTACGCGTACGCACCGCCGTGACGGGGTCCGCCGGATCCCGGACCGCCGGTACGGCAGCCGCGCGGGGAAGCGCGGGACGCGCCGACGGCCGTCCCGTGCTTTCCGCTGCCCGGATACGGACCCCATTCGCCGCTCCGGGGCCGGACGCGCTTTTATCGCACCGGGTATGCGTGTGGCCAATTCCCCCCGCACACCCCGTCACAGGTGGCAATCTGCTGAGCAGTAGATACGCTCGGCTACTTTCAGTCGGAGGTGCTGTTCCATGGCATCCAACGTCAATCCCACCGTCAGGCGCCGCCGTTTGGGCCAGGAGTTGCGCCGGCTCCGGGAACACAGAGGGATGACGGCGGAGGAGGTGGCCGACCGTCTCCTCGTCTCGCAGTCGAAGATCAGCCGTCTGGAGAACGGCCGCCGCTCGATCAGTCAGCGCGACGTCCGCGATCTCTGCGGGGTGTACGAGGTGGAGGACCACCGGGTCGTCGAATCGCTGATGCAGATGGCGAAGGACTCCCGCCAGCAGGGCTGGTGGCACGCGTTCGGCGACATCCCGTACAGCGTGTACATCGGTCTGGAGACCGATGCCGCCAATCTGCGGGTGTACGAGCCGCAGATCGTGCCGGGTCTGCTCCAGACCAGGCCGTACGCGGAGGCGGTGGTCGCGGGCGCGGCCCCGGAGAACAGTCAGGTGGAGGTCGACAAACGGGTCAACGTCCGGATGCGCCGCAAGGAGAGGGTCCGCGACACCGATCAGCCGCTGCGGCTCTGGGCGGTGATCGACGAGGCGGTGCTGCGCCGGGTGATCGGCAGTCCGCTGGTGATGCGGGAGCAGTTGGAGTATCTGATCGAGATGGGTCAGCTGCCGCATGTGACGGTGCAGGTACTGCCGTTCGACATGGGCGCGCATCCGGGGATCAACGGCCAGTACGCGATCCTGGAGTTCCCCGACGCGGCGGACTCCAGCGTCGTCTATATCGAGGGCGTCACCAGCGATCTGTATCTGGAGAAGGGGCCGGACGTCCAGAAGTACATCGTGATGTACGAGCATCTGCGGGCGCAGGCACTGGGCGCCGAGCAGTCCCGTACGTTCATCGAGGACATGGCCAAGCAGTACGCGCGTCAGCTGTGACGGCCATCCCGGTAAACGGCCGCACGACCGCACGACCGCACGGCTGAATGACGCCGAGTTCCCGCCCGTTCGGGCGGGAAATTCGGCACCCGCATCGGGAGGGGCGGAAAGATAGCGCCCCTCACCGCATCACGGAAGGGTCGGATGGCAGATGCCATCCGACCGGGTGAATGCGTGCCCCGTGGTCCTGTTCCGGCGAGTAGCGTCGAAGACGTCAACGATTCACCAACAAAGCACCAACAAACGTCAACGGAGGGCCGGGAGGCACCGCTTCCCGGGCGCGTGAGGTGCTCGGTCCCTTACTTGCCGGAACTGCTGAAGCGGGAGCCAAAATGGCCATCATTCAGGGCGCCACCGACACCTGGACCAAGTCGTCGTACTCCGGGGGCAACGGCGCCTGCGTCGAGGTGAAGTCCCCCGTCGTGGCGGAGATCGCCGTCCGGGACTCCAAGGTCCCCGCCGGTGCCCGGATCACGTTCGTCCCCGACGCGTGGAATGTGTTCGTCACCGAGGTCGGCCGGGGTGCGCTGACGGCGGGCTGATCCCCGCCGCGTCCCCCGGCGACCCGCGCGTCGCCGTGCTCAAGAGCCCTCTCGACTGGTCCGCCGTCCCGGCCGAGGGGGCTCGGCCCTTTCCGCGCGCGGCGCGGGAAGCGGGGTGGCCTCCGGGCGGAAGAAATCGGCGTCCGGGCCGTGCAGCACCGTGAGGTCCGAGGGCAGCGCCGTCGGCAGCAGATCGTCCCCCTTGGGGAGGACCAGGATCCGCAGCCGGGGGAAGGCGTCGAGCCAGCGCCGGCCCAGATGGAGATAGCCCTCCCGCAGCCAGAGATGGGTCAGCTGCCCGGGGTCGAGATGGTCCACCAGATCGTCCGGGTGGTAGGGCCCGGCGATCTGGATCCGGGCCCGGCCGCCCAGCTCCTTCAGCGCCTTCAGATGATCCACACCACGGGCCGTGTAGTACAGCTTGTGCGGGTCGAGATGGGCGATGATCTCCCGGGCGTACCGCTCGGTGTCGAACCGGTCCCAGGACCAGGCCAGCTGCCGCCGGACCTGCCAGGCCGGATGGTTCCGGTAGCGGACCAGGACCGAGAGCGCCGGATCCGTACCGATCAGGGTCGCCGTCGTCACCACATGCATGGCCTGGTCGTCGGTGAGCCCTTCGGGGCCGGGCAGCATCCGGGGAACAAGCGATCCCTCGACCTCGGCGAGCATCCGGGCGAGGGTCGTACTGGACGGCGGCAGCAGCTCCGACACCAGGCCCCGCACCGCCTGCTCGACGTCCGGGGAGATCTCCACGGCCTGGTCGAGACAGGAGGCGGCGAGCAGCGGCGCCCGTATCCCACGGGAGCGGACGCCGGGCTTGACGACGGCACCGGCCAGCATGCCCTCGATGATCCGGCGCCGCTCGGCGGGTCTGGCCAGCGCCACCGCCATCCGGACGACGTCCTCCCACTGGTCGTTGAGGGCGTTGTCCAGCAGCAGGGGGAAGTCGCCCTCGTCGACCAGAGCTTTGGCGGCCAGATAGTCCTGGAAGGTGCGGTGGACGAAGTCGAGTCGTCCGACGGCCGGTTCCCGCAGCAGCCCGGAGCGCTCGATCAGATGCCGCAGCACCCGCTCCGGGGTCTCCCGGACATGGCTCATATGGCTCAGGGTCCGCTCCAGCTGGCCCAGGGCGTCCTCGTGGGACATCTCCGAGCGGTTGTTGCGGATCATCCAGTGGGCCAGCTTCTGGAGCAGGACGATGCTGGTGTCGGTGGAGAACCGCAGCTCGTTCTCGGTGAGTACGCCGCGCTCCACGTCACGCCGCTCCAGCAGCATCCGCAGCGCCGCCTCGTACAACTCCTTCCGGCCCTGCGGGAGATAGCCGCGCCGCTCCCGGTAGAGGGCACAGAGCAGTCCGCACATCAGCGGATTGACCGCGAGCCTGCCCAGGTCGTCATTGGTGTGGATGGCGTCGATCAGAGCGTCGGCCCGGTCGTCCCCGGCTCCGGCGGCGGTGTGCCAGCGGCGGACGAAGCGCTCCACCTCGGTCCGCCGCATCGCGGAGAGCGTCAGCTCGGCGAACCGTTCGCCGGTGAGCCAGCCGTCGCCGACGGACGACGGGCGGGTGGTGACCAGCCAGAGGTTCGCCGGGAACTCGGCCATCAGCTCGCGCAGCCAGCGGCGGGTGGTCTCCCGCTCCCGCCGGGGGATCTCGTCGATGCCGTCGACCAGGAGGAGGGCCCGGCCGGCCCGCAGCACCCGGTCCGCCCAGCCGGGCGGCTGGCCGCCCGCGACCGTACTGCGGACGGAGTGCAGAAAGGCGTCCGGGGTCGGCGGCTCACCGTCGCGCATCACCCGGCGCAGCGGCAGCACGAACGGCACCCGGCCGACGAGCTGGCTCAGCCGTCCGCCGAGTTCGCCGAAGTCCTGCCGGGCGGTGGCGACCGCCAGCCACTGCACCAGGGTCGTCTTCCCGGAGCCGGCCGGTCCGCGCAGCAGGACCCGGTCCCGGCCGGAGAGGGCCCGCTCGGCGGGCAGCGGCACGGGCAGGGCGTCAAGACCGGGGACGGTCGCCTCCAGGGAGATGTACGCGGCGTCCAGCGGCCATTCCCGGGCGTGGTTGAGGTCGAGGCCGTAGATCGTCAGCTCGCCGTACTTCCGCTGGATGTGGCGGGCGTACTGCTCCTCGAAGCGGGTGTCCTCGGCGAGCCGGGACGGGATCCGCTCGACCAGCAGATCGATGGTCGCGATCAGCCGCTCCACGGCCCGGGTCTGCTCGACCAGGGTGCGGGCGACGAAGCCGGAGCGGGTGGTGAAGAAGTTGACGATATGGAGGCAGGCGGTTTCGAGGAGGGGGTCGAAGTACGCCTCGGTCTCCTCGGCCATGGCCGAGGGCCGGGTCAGCCGGGCGGCCAGCCCCTCCGGGCCGAGCCGGACGGCCTGGACGTCGTCCATGTCGAGATCGCCGAGGCTGTGGAGGGCGACGGTCAGCGCCTCGGTGAGCTGGACCCGGACGAAATGCGGCATCGCCTCGTGCGGGCCGCGCTCCTCGACGGCCCGGTCGACCAGAACGGTCGCCAGGGCGCGCAGATTCCGCTCGCCGAGCCCGGACTGCTCGCCGGTGAAGGAGACCAGCCGTGCCATCCGTACGGGCGCGTCGACGAGCCCGGCCCCCGCGACACCCGGCACGAACAGCTTTCTGACGAGGGGCGCGAGGACACCTGAGGCGATCCGGACGGTGACGGCTGTGGCATCCATGGCGCGATGCTAGCCAACTCGGGTCAGGCCGAGCCGGGTTGTCCACAGGCCCGGGGACGGGTTGCGTACGGGCGGGGCGGCGGGGGTGGACCATCCGGGACATGTCCGGGACGACCGGGGCCGTTGAGAGGGCGCCCGGCCGCCGCCCAGACTGGCGGTGGCGCCGCGAGTCCGGGGGGAACGGGACCGGCGGCGCTGCGGAGCGCATCGTACGGCGGCGGGTGATCGCCGCCCTGCCCTCCGCATACGGGGAACCGGCGGGGTCCATCGGGGCCCGACGGGGTTCGACAAGGGGGAATCGTCCGTGAAACGTCTGCTCGCCGTCGTCGCCGCGGTGGTCGCCACCGCCGGTCTCGGGCTCGCCGGTTCGACCGAGTCCGCCGCCGCGCCCGGTCCGCCGCCGAGGGTGCCGGGTGCGTACGGTACGCCTCCGGAGCACGCCGGGGCCGTACCGGATCCCGGCCCGGGGCGGGACGTACCGCGCCCTTAAAGATACGAAGCGGACGAAACGCGCCCTCTTTCGGCGTGAAATGAAACAACCGGCAACTCAAACGCGCTTTCGGGCATCTTTTGTGGCGACCGACGATTCACCACGAAGGGAACCCCCGTGCGCATCATCCACCGCAGACGCGCAGCGCTCGTCGTGTCCGCGGCCACTGTTCTGCTGACCACGGGCACCGTGTCGGCGCCCGTACACGCGGCGGGTCCGCCGACCGCCGATCTCCGTGCCGACGTCGACCGCGACGGCACGGTGGATCTGACCGGAACCACCGACACGGCGGGCGAGGACACCTGGACCACCGCGCGCGGCGCGGTCTTCCTGCCCAACCTCGACGACGACTCCAAGCGCTGCAAGGCCACCAGCCCCCTCGGCAAGCCCCTCTCCGACGCCCGGCTCGCGAGCTGCAACGACGCTCAGGACGCCGTCGTCAACGGGGCCGAGGACGCGGCGGACCTGGCCAGGCTGCGTACCGTGCCGCTGCCCGAACTGGCCTCGAACGCGACCGGCCGGGTCGAGGTGCTCACCGGACTCACCAAGACCCGGCTGCACATCAAGCGGAACGGCAAGTGGAGCCTCGTCCTGCCCGGACAGAAGCTCACCGCCGCCGAACTGCGGGCCGGTGTCGAACTGGGCATCGAGGGCCGCGACATCATCCGCGACCGGGCCGTCTGGGACGGCCGGGCCGTGGTCCGGCTGACCGTCACCGCCGATGGCCGTACCACCAGCGACGACGTCACCCTCCGGGTCGCGCCGCTGCTGACGCACCACCACGCGCAGCGCGCCCAGGAACTGCTCGTCACCAAGGTCAAGGGCACCGACCCCGGCGCCAAGGCGCAGCAGAAGTTCGTCGCCGACCTGACCGAGCACGCCAAGGCGGCCAACCTGCCCGCCCCCCGCACCTTCACCGGCGGCGAGTTCAACGACGTCTGGGCCCAGGACTTCTTCGAGCCCGGCTATGTCGGCATGACCGGCCCCGGCGGGAAGAGCCAGTCGATCCGGATCATGATCCGGTCCGTCCAGGAGTGGCGTGACGCGGGCCGCGAGGTCTTCACCAAGCTCCGCGGGCCCGGGGTCGGCGGCGTCCAGCTCGCCTACGGGACCGACTCCGGCGGCACCCTGGACTCCATGGGCAACCTGGAGACCATTCCGCCGCACGCCCACAACGGGAAGTCGTACCCGGCCGGGCGGATCATCCAGGGCCAGTTCCCGGCGACCGGCGAGAAGCCCGCCAAGTCGCTGCGGACCATGCTGGCCTCGCAGGGCCTTCAGGACCCGCTGCTGCTGGACACCGGCTGGCTGCACGTCGGACATGTCGACGAGTTCGTCCAGTTCCTGCCCGCCGACACGCCTCGCGGCTGGCGGATGGCGGTGGCCGACCCCGAGGGCGGTCTGAAGCTGCTGCGGGACGCGAAGGCGGCCGGTCACGGCGCCAAGCGGCTGTTCTCCCGTCCGGCGGGCACGTTCCCCGTGCCCAAGGACACCATCGACCAGACGCTGGCCTCGGCGCAGCACCGCGAGGACAACGCCCTGGC
The DNA here is from genome assembly GCF_040641415.1 of Streptomyces sp. NPDC020875. Lineage (NCBI taxonomy): Bacteria > Bacillati > Actinomycetota > Actinomycetes > Kitasatosporales > Streptomycetaceae > Streptomyces > Streptomyces sp. NPDC020875. Next base: position 169,745 of record NZ_JBFADP010000004.1, read on the forward strand.
GGCGCGGAAGATCGCGGAGAACGTGGCGATCCTGAAGCGCGAGACGGGTGTCACGGACGCCGAGATCATCAAGGTCCCGGCGCTGTACAGCCGGGCGAGCAAGTGGCCCGGGGTCTCCGCAGCGGACAGCCCCCGGCTGGCCCGTACGGGCGCGTCCACCACGTTCCTGGACATCCTCGGCAAGTCGCCGAAGAAGTCCGGCACCGCGTCCGGCCGCAGCTCGGCTGCGGCGGCTCCCGAGCCGACGAGCGCGTGGATACCCGGCGCGATCAATGGTGTGGTGCTGGGGAACGACCGCTACCTGGCGCCGAAGCAGTGGGGTCCGGTCGTCGACGGGAAGGACATCTTCACGGAGGCGGTGACGGCGGCGTACGCGCAGGCGGGCATGAAGGTCTCGTACATCGACGACTACTACCCGTACCACCTGGGCAGCGGGGAGGTCCACTGCGGTACGAACACCCTCCGCGACACCTCCACCGCGTGGTGGGGCCGCTGACGCTCCAGCTGCCGGATCACGGCACTCTCCCGAAGATTGCCGTGACCCCGCAAGAGCGTTCAGAAGAGGGTTCTTAGGGGCGCGGGGAACTGCGCGACCGGCCCACCACAGTCCGCGGACCGGATCCCGCGTACGGGAGCCGTACGCGTCCCGGCGGCCCGGGGATCTATGCGGCCCGCCGCCCGGCGGTGGCCGGGGGCACCCGCGCCCCAAAAGGTCCCCTGGCCGCCCCGGAGGGGTCAGGCTCGGGGGTAGCGGGTGAGCCAGGCCGGGGAGGCGGACGTGGGGCCGTGGAGCGCCGGGCCCTGTGTCATCTCCATCGCGAAGTCGTCGGCCAGTTCGAGCACCGTCGGGCGGCCCTCCAGTTCGGCGAGCCACGCCGGGGGGAGGGCCGTCTCGCCGTGCAGGGCGCCCAGGAGCGCGCCCGTGAGGGCCGCCGTGGCCTGGGACGGGCCGTCGTGGTCGGCCGCGAGGCGCAGTCCGTGCCGGATGTCCTCGGCGACCAGCGCGCAGTAGAGCGCGATCGCCAGCGCGCCGTCCGCCCGCCGGCCGTCGCCGAGCGCCGCGACCCGTTCGGGGCCGGGAACGCCCTGGCGTACGGCGCCCAGCGCGGCCGTCAGCGCTTCCGTGACGGGCTCGTGCCCGGGGCGGGGCACGATCTGGGCCGCCGCCCGTTCGACCGATGAGTCCAGGGTCTCGCCGCGCGCCAGGCCGTGCACGATCACCGCGTACGCGCCGGCCGCGAGATAGCCGACGGGGTGGCCGTGGGTCTGGGCCGCGCACTCCACGGCGAGTTGGCAGACCAGTTGCGGCTCCCAGCCCACGAGCAGCCCGAACGGCGCCGAGCGGGCCAGCGCCCCGGCGTCGTCGGCGGTGGGGTTCTTGGGGGCGTCGAGGGTGCCCATGAGCTGGTCGCCGAGGCCGAGGAGGCTGGCCTTGTCCGGGTCGCGGCGGACGTAGAGCCATTCCTCGCACGCCAGCCAGCCGTTGTCCGCGCGGCGTTCGTCGGGGCCCCAGTCCCGCTGGGTGGCGGCCCAGCGGAGGTAGGCGCGGTGGACGTCGGTCGGTGGATGCCAGGCGCCGGTGTCCCGGCGTACTTGGGCACGGATCAGTCCGTCGACGGTGAAGAGGGTCAGCTGCGTCACGGCGGTGACGGCGCCCCGGCGGCCGTGCGCGGGGACCAGGTCGGTGACCCCGTCGGGGCCGTGCGCGGCACGGATCTCGTCGGTGCCGAGCCGGGCGACGCCCGCGCCGAGGGCGTCCCCGATGGCGGCGCCGAGGAGGGCGCCGCGTACCCGGGACCGGAAATCCTGCTGCTCAGCACGCCCCCAGACGCCTGTGGCCACCGCACTCACCTCGCGTCCCCTTCGACGTCGCCCTCGACCTGTCCGGATGGGGCGGTTCCGTGACGGGCCGCCCGGCGAAGCACTGTAATCGAACGAGCGGGCCGGGAGCCGCCGGGGCCTCCGCCCTTACGCCCCTGAGCCCCTGTCCGCTCCCGTGAGCCCATGGACGAGGGCGCGTGCTTCCGGTATTGCGTCCAGCGCCGGATCGGCCAGTACGGCCCAGGCCCCGGCGGTGTCCCCGAGGCCGATGAGCCGTCGTATGTCGCCGAGCGCCCCGGCCGGATCGTCCCGCTCCAGATGGAGGCGGGCCCGGCGCGCCAGGGTCGCGGTTTCGGCGTGCCCGGTCGCGACGGCCCGGTCGAGATCGGCCAGCGCCCGGTCCGTATCGCCCTGTTCGCGGTGTATTTCGGCGCGGAGGAGGAGGGCTCCGACGTACTGGGGGCTGAGGTCGAGGGCCCGGTCGAGATCGGCCAGGGCCCGGTCCGTGTCGCCCTGTTCGTAGTGGATCTCGGCCCGGCGCAGCAGCGCCCAGGTGTAGCGGGGTTTGACGGCGACGGCGCCGTCGAGGTCGGCGAGGGCCCGCGCGGTGTCGCCGAGGGCGCGGTGGGACATGGCCCGGCTGCCGTACGCCCAGGCGTAGTCGGGGTCGAGTTCGATCGCCCGGTCGAAGTGGGTCACGGCCTCCTCGTGGCGGCCGAGTCGGCGGAGTTGTTCGGCCAGGGCACCGACGGCCCACGGCGCCCCGGGGGAGATGTCGTGGGCGGTGGTGACATCGGCGAGGGCGCCTTCGCGGTCGCCGAGGGCGTTGCGGACCTCGGCGCGCATCCGCAGCGCCCAGGTATAGCGGGGGCGGGCTGCGACGGCCCGGTCGAAGCCGGTCAGCGCCTCGTCGTGGCGGCCCAGTTTGTAGTGGGCGTAGGCGGCGCTGGCGATGGTGGGGATCGTGTCCGGGTCGTGGGCCAGGACCCGGGCGTATTCGGCGAGGGCTTCCTCGTACCGTCCGCCGACCCGATAGGTCTCGCCCAGTTCGTGGCGGGTGCGGGGCGAGTCGTCGCCGAGGGCGATGGCGAGCCGGTAGTCCGCGAGGGCCTCGTCGTGGTGGCCGAGTCCCCGGTGGTCGTCGGCGCGGACGAGGAGGGCGCGGCGGCGGGTGGTGTCGTCGGTCTCGGCCCGGCCGAGTATCACCCCGATCAGGGCGACGGCCAGCCGGGATTCGTCCTCGACGGCGGCCAGGCAGTGCGCGCCGAGTTCGCGCAGGGCCGCGTCGTCGGTGTCGGCGCCCGCGTCGGCGACGGCCCCGGCCCAGCGGCGGGCGCAGGTGACGGACTCCTCGGCGGCGAGTACGCCGTCCCGCAGGGCGGCGGGGAGCGCCGTACGCGGCCGGGCGCAGAGCCGGTGGTACGTCTCCTCGATCCGGGCGGACCGCCAGGCGTCGACGGCCCACAGTCCTTCGTCGGGGCCGGTGTCGGGGGCGTCGCCGGTCCGGGGGCCGTCGGGCACCTCCCCGTACACCTCCTCCGCCGCCCAGGCGGCGAAGGCGTCGGCGAGCCGGGTGTGGGCGGTCCGCCAGCGCCGGGGGGAACGGGTGCGCTGGAGCCGGAGCATGGGGTCGCGGACGACGTCGTGGTAGCGGGCGTGGCCGTCGCGGTGGCTGACGAAGGGCTGGCGGCCGAGCCAGTCGAAGAGTCCGGCGGCCGACGCCTCCCCGGCGGTGTCGAACCCGTACGGGGCGGCGAAGTCGGCGGTGTCGGCGTCCGGTCCTTCGGGGTCGCGGCCGGTGGCGACGAGCAGTATGTCCTCGTTGAGGCGGCGGGGCAGCGCGCCCCGGAGGGCGGCGGCCCGCCGGTCGGGGTCGGTCTCCCCGCGCAGGAACCGTTCGACGGCGGTGGCGCTGGGGTCGGGCACGCCGTCGGGCCGTCCCGCGTTCTCGGCGAGCATGGAGACCAGGACGGGCAGTCCGCCGGAGAGCCGCAGCACGTCCCGTACCACGTCCTCGTCGACCACCCGCTTCGCCGTGAGCAGCAGCCTCGCCTCGGCTTCGGTGAAGGGGGAGAGGGGGACGTCGGTGACGAGCCCGGCGTGGTCGGCCCAGACGGCGGGGTCGGGGGCGCGCTGGCCGGAGGTGGTGATCACGGTCCCGTCGGGCAGCGGCCCGTAACGCTCCTCGGCGACGAGTCTGCGCAGCCACGGGTCCAGGAACGGGCCGGTGCGCTCGTAGGTGTCGAAGAAGAGGGCGATCCGGCGGCCCCGGGCGGCTACCCGGGCCAGTTCGGCGGTGAAGACGGGGCTGAGGGCCCCGGGCGGGTCGAGGACGAGCTGGACGTCCTCCGGTTTGCCGAACCGGCGGCTGAGTACGGACCGCAGCTCTCCCGCGTTCGACGCGAGGCGTACGGGGTCGAGGATTCCGGCGACCGGCAGTACGGTCCCCAGGCCGACGACGCCGATCTGCGCGGCGGTGACCAGCCCGGGGGACGGCTGCGGGCCGCCGGGCACGCCGGGTGCCTCGGGCGGGGCGCCGGGACCGGGTTCGGTTGGGAGGGCGGCGGCCTCGGCCTCGTACCGCCGTTGGCGATAGGTCTCCAGCAGTCTTTCCAGGGCCTTCAGCGGGGCGCCACGGGCGGCGAACTGGGCGCAGATCCCGGCCAGGGCCTCGGGCACCCCGGTCGCCGAGTCGTCCAGGACGGCGGTGAGCGCGTCCCGTTCCCGCGCGGCCGTGGCGAACCGGCGGAGCAGGGACGACTTTCCGACGCCCGCGACGCCGTGCAGATGGAACAGGGTGCGGTGCCGGCCGGCGGCGGCGTCGCCGTGCCACCGGTCGTCGAAGAGCCGCAGCTCCCGCTCCCTGCCCACCAGTTCCACCGATCCGTCCTCGCGCACCCGCCGCACCTCCCCCGCCGTCCCGTCCCGCCCGATTCCCGTGCCCGTGCCCCGCCGTCGCGACCCGCCGCTCATGCGCCTCAGTGTTCCAGCCGGGCCCGAACGGCGTCAGGGGCTGTGGACAACCCCCGGCCCCGTCCCGTCTAGGACGTGATTTGGCCTATACGGCTCCTACGGTCGTACCGGTCGCCGGGAACCCCACGGCGATCCGGTGGACCGTACGGCGCAGAAGGAGAAGCCATGAGCAAGGACCGCGGCACGGCGGCGACGGCGGAGTCGGAGTCGGAGTCGGCCGGGAACGAGGCAATCCGGCCGTTCCGGATCGACGTTCCGCGGGCCGAACTGGACGATCTGCGCGACCGGCTGGCCCGGACCCGCTGGGCCGCCCCGCTGCCGGGCGAGGCGGACGGCGACCGGGGCGTCCCCGTCGGTCTGCTCCGGGAGCTGGCCGAGTACTGGCGGGACGGCTACGACTGGCGTCTGCGGGAGGCCCGGCTGAACGCCTTCCCGCAGTTCATGACCGAGATCGACGGTCAGGACATCCACTTTCTGCACATCAGGTCGGCGGAGCCGGACGCCGTACCGCTGCTGCTGACCCACGGCTGGCCGAACTCGTTCGTGGAGTTCGCCGAGTTGATCGGTCCGCTGACCGATCCCCGCGCCCACGGCGGCGATCCGGACCGGGCGTTCCATGTCGTCGTACCGTCCGCTCCCGGCTTCGGCTACTCCGCGCCGCCGAGCACCACGGGCTGGACCACGGACCGGGTCGCCGGGATGTGGGCGGAGCTGATGGCCCGGCTGGGCTACCGGCGGTACGGCGTCGAGGGCGGCGACCTCGGCGCCTATATCGCGCCCCGGGTCGCGGTGGCCGCCCCGGAGTCCGTGATCGGCGTCTATGTGCTGGGCGGACTCGGTTTCCCCACGGCGGAGGACGTCCCGGAGCTGACGGAGGAGGAGCGGGCGGTCTTCGCCGAACTGTCGTCGGCGGAGTGGATGAACGGGGTGGACCACCACGCCCTGCTGCGCGCGGCGCCGCAGACCTTCGCCTACGGCTGGCAGGACTCGCCGGTCGCGGCGCTGGCCTGGATGGTTCAGAAGTTCCGGGAGTTCAACTCGTCGGGGAAGCCGCTGGAGGAGGCGATCGACCGCGATCTCTTCCTGGACAATGTGAGCCTGTACTGGTTCACCGGCACCTTCGGCTCCTCGTCCTGGCCGATGTACGACTCCACGGACTTCGGCTGGCCGAAGGGGCAGAAGGCGGTCCCGACCGGGGTCTACAGCGGGGCGGGCGCGATCCGCCGGCTGGCGGAGCGGGAGAACACGATCGTCCACTGGCCGCTGGACAACCCCGAGACCCATCACTTCATCGCCATGCAGGCGCCGGACGTACTCGCGGCGGACCTGGGGGTGTTCTTCGCCGGACTCCGCTGAGGCGCCGGGCTCCGCCGGGCGGAGGCCGGACTCCACCGAGGTGCCGGGCCCCGCCGGGCGGAGGCCGGACCCGGGCGGCACGAGCCGGAAGCGGGCCGGGCCCGGAAGACCGGGAGCCCGGGCACCCCCGGCCGTACGTACCGCCGAGGGCGGCTATCCGCTCACTCGGCCGCCAGCGGCAGCAGCTTCGGCAGGTGCCCGTCCGAGCCCTCCGCCGTACGGATCCGCTCCTCCGGCACCTCGCCGTAGAGCGTCGTCCTCGGCTTCGCGGGGCGGCCCGCCAGCTCCGCGATCGCGACCAGGTCCTTGATCGAGCGGTACGAGCCGTAACGCGAGCCCGCCATCCGGGAGATGGTCTCCTCCATCAGGGTCCCGCCCAGGTCGTTGGCGCCGGAGCGGAGCATCTCCGCCGCGCCCTCCGCACCCAGTTTGACCCAACTCGTCTGGATGTTGGTGATATGCGGGTGGAGCAGCAGCCGGGCCATCGCGGTCACCGCGCGGTTGTCCCGGACCGTGGGGCCGGGGCGGGCGATCCCGGCCAGATAGACCGGCGCGTTGGTGTGGATGAACGGCAGGGTGACGAACTCGGTGAAGCCGCCGGTCTCCTGCTGGATCCGGGCCAGGGTCCGCAGATGGCCCAGCCAGTGCCGGGGCTGGTCGACATGGCCGTACATCATCGTGGACGAGGAGCGGATGCCCAGCCGGTGCGCGGTGGAGATCACCTCGATCCAGGTCGCGGCGGGCAGCTTGCCCTTGGTGAGGATCCACCGGACCTCGTCGTCGAGGATCTCCGCGGCCGTCCCCGGTACGGAGTCGAGGCCCGCCTCCTTGGCCGCCGTCAGCCAGTCCTCGATCGACATCCCGGTCCGGGACGCGCCGTTGACGACCTCCATCGGCGAGAAGGCGTGGACATGCATCCCGGGGACGCGTTCCTTCACGGCGCGGGCGATGTCGAAGTAGGCCGTGCCCGGGAGGTCGGGATGGATGCCGCCCTGCATGCACACCTCGACCGCGCCCACGTCCCATGCCTGCGCGGCCCGGTCGGCGACCTGGTCGAGGGAGAGGGTGTAGGCGTCGGCGTCCGTACGGCGCTGGGCGAAGGCGCAGAACCGGCAGCCGGTGTAGCAGACATTGGTGAAGTTGATGTTCCGGGTGACGACATAGGTGACGTCGTCGCCGACGACGGAGCGGCGGAGCTCGTCGGCGATCCGGGTGAGCGCGTCCAGCGCCGGGCCGTCCGCGTGCAGCAGGGCGAGGGCCTCGGCGTCCGTGAGCCGGGTCGGGTCGTCGTCGGCGGTCCGCAGCGCCTCCCGGACGTCGGTGTCGATCCGCTCGGGGACCATGCCGGGCGCGGCGGCCTCGCGCAGCGCCTCCCAGTCCCCGTAGACCTCGTCGAAGTCGTCGCGGCGGTCGCCGGTGCGGCCCTCGGTGTCGATGGTGCGGTGCAGGTCGGTCCGGCCGCTGGCGGTCGCCGTGAAGCTCTCGTCGGGCTCCTGCCAGGGCAGTCCGGCCGGGCGGGCGTCCGGCCGGGCCAGTCCGGTCGCCGGGTCGGCCAGGGCGTCGACATGGGGCATCAGCCGGGGGTCCAGCCAGGGTTCGCCGCGCCGGACGAACTCGGGATAGACGCAGAGGCGTTCCGCCAGCCGGAACCCGGCGGCGGCGGACTGCTCGGCGAGGGCGTCGATCCTCGGCCAGGGCCGTTCCGGGTTCACATGGTCGATGGTGAGCGGGGAGACCCCGCCCCAGTCGTCGATTCCGGCCGCGATCAGCCGGGCGAACTCGCCGTCCACCAGGTTGGGCGGGGCCTGGAGGCAGGCGTCCGGGCCCATGATGTGCCGGGCGACGGCGACCGTGGCGACCAGCTCGTCCAGCTCCGCGTCCGGCATTCCGCGCATCGCGGTGTCCGGCTTGGCGCGGAAGTTCTGCAGGATGAGCTCCTGGATGCCGTGATAGGCGCGGGAGATCCGGCGGAGGGCGAACAGGGACTCGGCCCGCTCCTCATAGGTCTCGCCGATCCCGATCAGCAGCCCGCTGGTGAACGGCACGGAGCTGCGGCCCGCGTCCTCCAGCACCCGCAGCCGCACGGCGGGCTCCTTGTCGGGCGAGCCGTGATGCGGCCCGCCGGGCTCGCTCCACAGCCGGGTCGCCGTCGTCTCCAGCATCATGCCCATGGAGGGGGCGACGGGCTTCAGCTTCTGGAAGTCGGTCCAGCTCATGACGCCCGGATTGAGATGGGGCAGCAGTCCCGTCTCCTCCAGGATCCGGATCGACATCGCCCGGACGTAGTCGATCGTGGAGTCGTACCCCTCGGCCTCCAGCCACTGCCGGGCCTCCGGCCAGCGGTCCTCCGGCTTGTCGCCGAGGGTGATGAGGGCTTCCTTGACCCCCAGTTCGGCCCCGCGCCGGGCGACGGCGAGCACCTCGTCCGGCGACATGAACATGCCGTGGCCGTCCCGGCGGAGCTTGCCGGGGACGGTCACGAAGGTGCAGTAATGGCACTTGTCCCGGCAGAGGCGGGTCAGGGGGATGAAGACGCTCTTGGAGTATGTGATGACCCCGGGGCGGCCCGCCGCCGCGAGGCCCGCGTCCCGGACCCGGCCCGCCGACGCGCACAGGTCGGCCAGGTCGTCGCCGCGCGCCTGGAGCAGCACCGCCGCCTCGGTGACATCGAGCGCGACTCCGTCCCGGGCGCGCTTGAGGGCGCGGCGCATGGCGTTGGCGGTGGGCCGCCCGACCTGGTCTTCTGTCATGGTTCGAGGATACGAGCGCGGGGCGGGCTCTCCGATGGGTGGCTGTGAAGTGGGCATGTAGTCGACAACATGTGCGACCGGGGTTTAATCCCGTGATACCGCCGGGCCGGACGGTTCGGCCGATTCGGCGCGGTCGGCCGGGGCGGCCGGTCGGGACGGTTCGACCGGTTCGGCGCGGTCGGCCGGTTCCGCGCGGTCGGCCACGGCGACGGGTCCCGCGCGGTCGGCGGAGGCCGTCGGGGCGGCCGGTCCGGCCGGTTCCGTACGGCTCACCGGCGGGCCGCCCCGCCACCACGCGCCGCGCCGCAGCCCGATGAACGCCGGCAGGGCGACCAGCGTCACACTCACGGCACCCGCCCACAGCGCCGCGCGAACGTCCACGAGCTGTCCGATCAGCCCCGCCAGGCCCGCGCCCACCGCCAGCGCCCCGAAGAAGAGGAACCGGAACGTGGCGTTCATCCGGCCGAGCAGCTGATCGGGGGTCATGCTCTGCCGCAGGGTGACCCCGAGGACATTGAAGATTCCGGCCCGGACGCACTCCACCATCAAGCCGAAGGCCGCCAGACCCAGCCACCAGCCCCGGTCGATCAGCGGGATCAGCAGGGCCGCCGGGGAGCACACCAGACCGGACCAGGCGATCGTCCGCCCGTAGCCGAACCGCTCCCCCAGCGGCCGGGCCAGCCGGGCGCCGAGGAGGACCCCGATCCCGGCCACCGACCAGAACAGCCCCAGCACCCCGGCCGACATCCCCAACTCCTGGGTGAACAGCACCGGCATCAGGGCCATCACCAGCTGCGCGCCGAGATTGGTCAGCATCCCGATGACGACCAGCGCCCGCAGTTCGGGGCGGCCCAGGACGTGCCGCAGCCCCTCCCCGATCTCGGCCGCGAGCCCCGGCCGCTTCGGTGCCGGGGCGCCCGGCGCCGTATCGCGGGCCGCGCCCGGCGCCGTACCGGCGGAGTCGGCACCGGACGGCCCACCGCCGGACCGCTTCCCGGACCGCGTCCCCGAAGGAGCCCCGGACTTCTTCCCACCGGACAAGTTCTTGAGGGTGACGAGCCGCAGCGCCGACGCCAGATGGAGAAACCCCGTGGCCAGGGCCGCGAGCGGGGCCGAAATGGCCGAGATCGCCAGACCGCCCGCGCCCCGGCCCGTGACCTGTCCTGCCGCGTGAAGGGTGACCACCGCCGTATTGGCCCGGATCAGCCGCTCGGGCCCCACCAGACCCGGCAGTACGCTCTGCGTCCCCACGTCGAAGAAGACCATCGCGCAACCGCCGATCAGCGCCACCGCGTACAGCTGCCAGAGGGTGAGCGCGTCCAGCGCCCAGGCCAGTGGTACGGAGAGGAAGACCGCGGCCCGGGTCAGCTCGGCGCAGACCATCACCAGGCGATGGTCGAGCCGGTCGAGCCAGGCGCCCGCGGGCAGTCCGATCAGCAGGAACGCGACCGTGCCGAGGGTGGCCAGCAGCCCGACCTGGCCCGGTCCGGCGTCGAGGGCGAGGACCGCGATCAGGGGCAGCGCGATATAGCTGACATTGGTGGAGAGCAGACTGAGGGTGACGGAGGTGAAGAACGCCCGGAAGTCACGGTCCCGCCAGAGCCCGGGCGGCGCCCCGGCGGTCCCGGGCGGCGCCCCCGCCGCGACGGGCGGCCCGGCGGTCCCGGACGGCGGCCCGGCGGTCGCAGGCGGGGCGGCCCGTCGGGACAGGGCGGATATCCGGGATGTGTCGCCGGGTGCGGCGGGTTCGGATGACATGGACTCCACCGTGCCGATCCGGCCCGGCTCTCCACCAACGATTTTGCCGCCGCCCCGCTCCGCCCCGGCCCTGGGGCGCCGCCGATAAATCCCGATGCGCGCCCGCCCCTCGGGCGGTACCGTCCCCACGCCGCCCGGGCGTCCTTCCACCGGGCCGGTTCCGTCGACGAGGAGGTGTACGGCAGATGCGTACGAACACTCAGTGGGGCAACACGCCCGAATCCCCTGCCGCCGCCCTCTCCTCCACTACTCGACGGAGCCCCCTTGTCGTTCCCACCCACCCCGTACGCCGCCGCCGACTCGCTTCGGATCGCCCCGCCGGACACCGGCGCCCCCGATGACGACCGGCTGACCCTGGTGGCCACCGGCGCCGACGGAACCCCTCGCGGTACGGCGTCCCTACGGCTCTTCCCCGACCCCGGCCGACGCCGGATCGCCGAACTCCGGATCGAGGTCGAACCCGCCGGCCGCCGACGCGGTACCGGTACGCGCCTCCTGGACCACGCCCTGGCCGCCGCCCGCGCGGACGGCCGCAGCTCCGTACTCGCCGGGGCGGACGCGGGCTCGCCGGGCGCCGCCTTCCTGGCCGCCCGGGGCTTCCGGGCCGCCCTCACCCTGCTCCACTCCCGGCTGCCGCTCGCCGACGCGGACCCGGCGGCGCTCGCCCGAATCGTCGCCGGAGCACCCCCCGGCTACCGGCTGACGTCGTGGTCCGGCACTGTCCCGGACGCCCTGGCGGCCACGTTCACGGCCGCCCGCCGCGCCATGGACGACATGCCGACGGAGGACGCCGACCTCGGGACCCTCGTCTGGGACGAGGAACGGGTCCGCACGGTGGCCCGGCGGATCGAGGATCGCGGCGAGCTGCTGCACACGGTCGCCGCGATCGACGTCTCCGACGGTTCGATCGCCGGATTCACCGAACTCGTCCTGCCGGGTGACAACAACCAAGGGGACGGGATCCATTACGGTACGGGCGTTCTGCCCGAGCACCGGGGACGCGGTCTTGCCCTGTGGATGAAGGCGGCGTCGATCCGCCACGCCCGGTCAGCGGCGCCCCGCACGCCCGGTCTGGTCACCGACACGGCCGGGACGAACCACGCCATGCGCCGGGTCAACGATCGGCTGGGCTACCGATTCACTCACCGGTCGCTGGAGTTCCAACGGGAGCTGTGAGCCCGGAAGCGGGGGCTGTGAGCCCGGAAGCCGGCGCGCCACCCCGACCGGTGCGGACGACCGCGTACGCCGCCGCCCGGTCCATCCCGGATGCCTCGTCCGTCCCGCCCGGCCCGTCCGTCCCCGCCGCGACCAGGGCCGTGCCCCTCCCGTAGGCGACCGTGTACGCGGACTCCCCGAGGGCCGTCCGGGCGGCGGCGGACACCCGGTCCACATCGCGGCGTTCGGCGGCGGGCAGCGGGGCGCCCACCGACTCCCGCGCGGCGGCGGCGGCGCCCAGCAGCACGGCGGCCCGCTCCGGATCGCCGCCCAGGCCGTGCGCCCCCGCGAGCCCTTCGAGGGCCAGCGCCACGGCCCGGGGGTCGCCCAGTTCGCGGGCGGCCGTGAGCCCGTCGCGATGGCGGAGGTACGCCGACTCCGCGTCGCCGCGTTCCTCGGCGACGAACCCCAGCTCGGCCAGGACCAGGGCGCGGCCGGGCCCGTAGGCGGCGTCCTCGAACCAGGTGAGCAGTGCCCGCAGATGGGTTTCGGCCGTGTCGTACTCCCCGGTCCTGCGGGCCCCGAGGGCGAGTCCGAGGCGGGCGTCGGCCTCGCCGGAGCGGAAGTTCTGCTCCCGGGCGATGCGCAGGGCGCTTGCGTGGTGGTCGCGGGCGGTTTCGTGGTCGCCGGTGAGGAGGGCCAGCCGGCCGAGGCCGGTCCGGCGTTTGGCGGCCTCGACGCCGAGGCCGAGCCGTTCGGCGAGGGCGAGGCCGTCGTGGTGGAGGGCGGCGGCGCGGTCGTAGTCACCGGCGATCTCGTGGAGGGTGGCGAGCGGGAAGACGGTCTGCAACCGGCCCCAGGAGTCGCCGGAGTCGGTGAAGATCCGGGCGGCGCGCTCCCCGTCCGCGCGGGCGGCGGCCAGATCGCCCCGGGCGATGGCGTGCCGGGCCCGTACGCTCAGCGCGGCGGCCGTCCCCCACCGCGCCGCGGACCCGTCACCGCCGTCGCCATCGCCATCGCCGTCGCCCAGGGCGGTGTACGCGGCCACGGCCCGGTCGAGGAGTTCCTCCCCGGTACCGGTGTCCCCGGCGCCGAGTTGGGCGGCGCCGAGGAACCACAGGGCGCGGGCCCGGCCGTGGGGATCGTCGGCCTCGCCCGTCGTATAGGGCGCGAGGGCGGCCCGGATCCGGTCGGCGCCGCCGTCGACGTCGCCCGCCATCAGGGCCACCCCGGTCCGCCACACCAGGGCCCTGGCGCGGCCGGCGGGGCTTCCGCCGGGCAGCGCGAGGGCCCGGTCGAGCCGGTCGCGCGCCTCCACGGGCCGCCCCCGCAGCACCCAGTACCAGGCGAGGGCGTCGACGGTCCGCAGGGCGCGATCGGTGTCGCCGTCGGCGAGTACGTGTTCCAGGGCGAGCCGGAGTTCGGCGTCCGCGCCGTCCAGGACCGCCAGGGCCCGGGGCTGCCCGGCGCCGTGGAGCAGGGGTGCAGTGCGCAGCGCGAGGTCCGTGTGGTGGACGAGATGCCGTCGCCGTACGCCGTCGGCCTCGTCGTCCCCGGCGTCGTACAGCCGCTCGCGGGCGTACTGCCGTACGGACTCCAGCAGCCGGTACACGGGCCCGTCAGCCCGGTCCGCGAGGACCACGAGGGACCGGTCGACCAGGCGTTCCAGCAGTTCGGGTACGTCCTCCGGGGGCACGCCGGGGCCGGTGCAGACGGCTCGCGCGGCGTCCGGGCCGAGCCCTTCGGCCTGGCCGGAGAGCCGTCGCAGGACGCGCCGTTCGGGGTCGGTCAGCAGCTCCCAGCTCCAGTCCACGACGGCCCGCAGGGTGCGCTGCCGGGCGGGCAGTCCGCGCAGTCCGCTCAGTACGGTGAACCGGTCGTCGAGCCGGGCCAGCAGCCCGTGGACGCCGAGGGTACGGGCGCGGGCTGCGGCGAGTTCGAGGGCGAGGGGGATGCCGTCGAGGCCCCGGCAGAGGGCGGCGACGGCGGTGAGCGTCCCGGCGTCGGGGGCGGGGAGGGCGGCCCGGGCCAGGAAGAGGCGTACGGCGTCGGCCTCCGGCAGCGGTTCGACGGTACGGGTCGCCTCGCCCGCGACCCCGAGGGCTTCTTGGCTGGTGGCGAGGACGGTCAGCCCGGGTGCGGCGGGCAGCAGGGCGGCGACGACGACGGCGACCGGCTCCACCAGGTGCTCGCAGTTGTCGAGGACGAGCAGGACGCGGCGGTCGCTCAGGGCGTGGGAGAGTCCGTCGACGGTCGACTCCCGCAGCCCGAGGGCCCGGGTGACGGCCGAGGTGACGGCGTCGGCGCCGCCCCCGGCCCCGACGCCCGCCAGCTCCACGAGCCGGGCGCCGCCGGGGAACCCGGCCCGTACGGCGTGCCCCACCTCCAGGGCGAGCCGGGTCTTGCCGACACCGCCGGGCCCGGTGAGGGTCACCAGCCGCGAATCCGCCAGCAGTCCGGTGACCTCGGCGACCAGCGCGTCGCGGCCGACGAGCCGGGCGACGGGCGCGGGCAGCCCGCCGACGAGGGCGGCGGAGACCGCAGGGGCGTCGGAGGCCGTGAGGGCGTCGTCTTTACCGCCGCCCCCGGCAACCGGTCCGCCTCCCGCCACCAGCCCGGGATCGTGCCGGAGGATCGCCCGCTGGAGTGCGTCGAGTTCGGGCCCCGGCAGCAGCCCCAGCTCCTCGTCCAGCCGCCGCCGGTACTCCTCGTACGCGGCGAGGGCGTCGGTCTGCCGCCCGGCCCGGTACAGGGCCCGCAACTGGAGCACGCGCAGCCCCTCCCGCAGGGGGTGCGCGGCGACCAGGGCCGCCACCTCGGCGACGACCCCGCCGCCCGCATCGGCCCGGAGCGCCAGCCGCTCCTCCACGGCCGTCAGCCGCTCCTCCTCCAGCCGCCGCGCGGCGGCGACGGCCCAGAGCTGGTCCGCGTACCCGGCGAAGGCGTCCCCGCGCCACAGCTCCAAGGCGTCGGTCAGCAGCCGCTCCCGTACCCCCGGATCGTTCTCGGCCCGGGCCCGTCGCAGCAGTTCGCGGAAGTTCGCGGTATCGGCCTCACCCGCCGCGACCAGCAGCCGGTACCCGGCGGCGTCCCGGACGACCAGCCCCCGCCCCCCGGGCCCCACGGCCCGCTCCAGGGCGGCCCGCAGCCGGGACACCTGCCCCTGGAGGGCGTTGCGCGGATGCTCGGGCGGCTCGTCGTCGCCCCACAGATCCGCCACGAGCCGGTCCTCACCCACCGCCCGTCCCGGCTCCACCAGCAGCCGCGCCAGCAACATCCGTACCCGCGCCCCGGCCACGGCGACGGCCTCCCCGTCCCCACCCCGGACGACGAGCGGCCCCAGCACCCCGTAACGCATACGCCCAGCGTAGGTCGTCGCCCCTGGAGCGCCGGGCCTACGGCGGGCGATCATGTCCGCACGGGGGGAAATGGGGAGGGGACGGAATGACCGAGCACACCATCACCGTCGTACGGCTCGACGGCCCGGCCGCGGCCCTGGCCGAGGACGCGTTCCGGCTGATCTACGCCGAGGCGTTCGCGGAACCGCCGTACCACGAGACCGACGACGACGTCCGGGCCGCGTTCCGCCGGTTCGGCGAGCAGACCCGGCGGCCGGGCTTCCGGGCGGCACTGGCACGCACCGGGACCGGGGAGCCCGTGGGCATGGCGTACGGCCATCCCGTACCGCCGGACACGGACTGGTGGGACCGGCTCACCGAACCCGTCGACGCCGCGACCCGCCGCGAGGACGGGCGGCGCACCTTCGGCCTGATGGAGCTGGCGGTACGGGCCCCCTGGCGCGGGCGCGGCACCGGACGGCGGCTGCACGACGCGCTGCTCGACGGGATCACCTCCGAGCGGGTGATGCTGAATGTGCACACCGACAACGGCCCGGCCCTGGCCGCCTACCGTTCCTGGGGCTACCGCACGGTCGGCGAGGCGTACCCCCGGCCGGAGGCGGACCGGCACGCGGTGATGCTGCTGCCGTGAAGACACGGACTAGGCCGACAGTCCGTACGGATGCTCGTCGGATCCGGGTCCGGTGAGCCGGGCGTCGATGTGGTGGGGGCAGGCGTAGAGGGTGTGCGGGCGGCCGTCCGGGCCGCGTACGTCACGTATCTCCACGGGCACGGCCGTCGTACGCCCGCAGACACAGCAGACCTCGGCCCGCGCGGGCGGCGGCTCGGGCAGCAGCCCCAGCCGCCGCAGGTCGAGCCCGTGGGCGGCGATGTAGAGCGTCCGCCGCTTGTGATGCAGAAACCGGGTCGGCACCGGGCTCGCGGCCTGCCGCGCGAAGAACTCCCGCGCGTCGTCCTGAGTGGGCCCGCGCAGGGACAGCGCCCACGGACTGACGGGCGGCGGCCCGGCGGTCAGGACCCGGGCATGCCGCCCGGTGCCCGGCAGCCACCGGGCGATCATGGCACTCAGTCGGCGCACGGTCGCGTCAACTCCTTCGGGGTTAGGGGCCCCGGCCCGGCGTGGGGTCAACCGGACCGGGACCGGTCTCATCGTCCGCCGCCGCCGCTTCGGGGCGCGGCAGCCGGAGCGGGCCCGTCACAGTCCCGGTGCGCGTACAGCGACGGCCTGCACCCGGAGGCGGAGAACCCGTCGAAGACCTCGTTCTCCTCGGTGGCCTCCACGTCCCGCCCGCACAACACACACTGCTCGACCCTGGGTGGCGGGGTGCTCACGAGGCGCCTCCGCGCATGACCCGCGTCAACGCCTCCGCCGCGCGGAGCGTCGTCTCCACGGCCTGCCGCAGCGTCTCCGCGTGCACGGGGCATCCGTAGACGGGGCGGTCCCCACCGGAGGGGGTGGGGACGGACGCGACGCGCCGGGTGTCGTCGGGTGTGCCGCAGATCCGGCAGGAGGGCGCGGCCACCGTCCGGGCCACGGTTTCGGCGGTCGCGGGCGGGATGGGATGCAGCGATGTCCCGTCGCGCGACGACGACCATGTGCTGACACCGTCGGGCGAACAGAGTTCGTACGTCTTCCTGCTGTCACCGGGTAACGCGGTCACGACACCGACCCGGCCGCCCTTCCCGATGTCCAGGGCGAGGTCGCCGAGTCGTGGTGCGAAGAGGCCATCGGCCTTGATCTCCTTGCCGGGAGACCGAGGCCGGGCAGAGGCTCGTCGAGTCATGTTCCCGACGTTAGGAGCGGGACGGCAGCCGGATATGAATGGGCGGAATACCGCCTCAAGCGTCGAGATGGAACCGGTTCGACATCAACCGCAGCTTCTCGCGGGTCGACATCCGCTCCGCGCAGACGAGACTGCGCAGCGTCGAGCGGGCGACGGGATGATTCCGTACGAGCTGGGGCGCGAGCCGTTCGGCGGTCTCCAACTGCGCCAGGGCCTTGTCGCGGTTGCCGTCCCAGAGCCAGGCACGAGCCAGGTCCATATGGTGGTGGCCTCGGCGGGAGCCGGGGAGGGCGGCGAGCAGGTCGGGGGCGGTGTCGCGGTCTATGGCCAGGGCCCGGCCGTGGTGTCCCAGCTCCAGGGCGACGTTGATGGCGTGGATCCGGACGTTGCCCGCCGAGAAGGTGAGCGAATGGCGGTCGTGCACGGGTACGGTTCCCAGCCGGTCGGCGGCCTCCCGGGCGAGTTCGATCCGGTCCCCGGCCTCGGCCGCCCGCCCGGCGCGGGCCGCCGAGACGGCGGCGCGTAGTTGCACCGAGCCCCAGGCCCGTACCGCCAGTGGCTCCCCGCCTTCGTAGGCGTCCTGGATGCCGTCGAGCGCCCGGTCCGAGAGGGCGAGCGCGTCGTCCCAGTCAGCGGTGGCCCACATGTCCCAGACCCGCATCCAGTCCGCTACGGCGGGCAGTACGCGGTCACCGGACAGCCGAGCCGACCAGGCCGCGCGATCGCAGGCCATGGCGACCAGCTCGGGATGGCCCAGAGCGTGAGCGGCGGTATGGGCGAACTTGCAGCAGACCGCGTAGATCGCGTACGCGTCCTCGCGCTCGCGGCCCGTGGAGACCTCCGCCAGCGCCCTCGCCTCCCGGAACAGATCCGGCAGCACCCGCAGGATCGCCACGTTCTGCGCGGCGTCCCGCAGCCGGTGCAGTCTCGTGGCCTCCCGCCACAGCTCCCGCGCGGACCGGGGTGTGCCGTCGAAGACCGGCGCGAGATCGTAGCGGCGCAGCTCCCGCAGGATCGCGGAGGCCGCGATCTGCCAGCGGTTCTCCTCGGGCGAGTTGTTGTACGGCCGTCCGATCAGATCGTTCGGATGGACGTGGAGTTCGGCGGCGAGCTGGTTGAGCAGCCCGACACGGTCCAGTTCGATCTGGCCCCGTTCGACCTTGGACACCCAGCCCTGAGTCCGCCCGAGCGCGGCGGCGAGGTCGGCCTGGGGCATCCCCAGCCACAGCCGGGCCCGCCGGACGCGGCGGCCGATCTCCTCGGGTTCTTCCAGCATGGCGCAGCTCCATCCCTCGGGGCCCTCCGGTCACGGTAGCCGCGCGGGGCGCCGGGCGTCCCCCGGATCGTCCGTACCCACCCGTAACCGCCGGGCCGGCCGGGGGCGGATAACCGGTGTCCCACCAGCCCCGTCCGGACGCAAGATGGTCCACATGACTCTGGCCACTCCCTCACTCGACACCGCGCGCCTGCGGCTGCGCCCCTTCACCGACGCCGACGCCGACCACCTGTACGCACTGCACAGCGACACCGACGTGATGCGCTACTGGGACTCCCCGCCGTGGACCGACCCGGCTCGGTCCGGCCGCTTCATCGCCACGTGCGGGAGGATCCAGGATGAAGGGTCGGGCGCGCGGGTGGCCATCGACCGGGTGTCCGACGGGGCCTTCGTCGGCTGGTGCGGGCTGACCTCGTGGAACCCGGAGTTCCGCAGCGCGTCGTTGGGATACGTCCTCGACAAGTCGGCGTGGGGCCACGGCTATGCGACTGAAGCCGCCCACGCCGTGCTGACCTGGGCGTTCGACGCGCTCGACCTCAACCGGGTGCAGGCGGAGGCCGATACCCGCAACGCCGCGTCCGGCCGGGTGCTGGAGAAGCTCGGCTTCGTCCGGGAAGGAACGCTGCGGGAGGACTGCGTCGTGAACGGCGTGGTGTCCGACTCCTGGATCTACGGGCTGCTCAGGCGGGATTGGCAGCCGTCGAACGTGCCGAACCCGGCGCGCTGAGGCGGACAGGCGCTCCGGCGGCGCGGATACGCGTCACTGCCCTTCCGGCAAAACCTCCGCCGCGACCCACTCCAGATACGCGTCCGAGCCGGACTCCACCGGCAGGACGATCCATTCCGGGACGTCGTACGGATGCTCGGCGGCGACCCAGGCCGCGAGGGCCGGGAGGCGGTCGCGGGTCGTCTTGTACGAGACGCGCCACTCGCGTCCGTCCTGGAGCTCGCCCAGCCAGCGGTAGACCGCCCGGAGCGGGGGATCGATATGGGCGCAGGCCGCGAGGCGGGACTCGACCGCGCCCCGGGCCAGGGCCGTCGCCTGGGTCTCGTCCTCCACGGTGGTCTGGGCGATCACGACGTTCGTCGGCACAGTGGGGCTCCTTCGGTCGGGTTCCGCCGGGGAGAAGGCGGGATAGCGAGACAGCGGGATATCGGGAACTTCAACGGCGTACCGGGGCGGCGCTGACATGATCCGCCGTATGAAGGTACTGGTGATCGGAGCGACGGGAACGATAGGTGCGGCCGTGGCCGCCGCCCTGGGCGCCGCCGGGCACGAGGTCGTCGCGGCCTCGCGCGGTGGGGAGTTGAAGGCCGACCTGGCCGATCCCGGCACGCTGGACGGCGTCTTCGACGCGGTCGGCGCGCTGGACGCCGTGGTGTGCTGTGCCGCGAGCGGGCCGCTCGTGGAGTTGGGGAGCGTCACCGACGAGGAGTTCGAGGCGGGCGCGCGGGCCAAGTTGTTCGGGCAGGCCGCTCTCGCCCGGCGGGCCGTGGCGCGGCTGCGGGACGGCGGGTCCGTCACCCTGACCGGGGGGACGTTCGTCTCGCCGCTGGCCCAGGGGTCCCTCGGCGCGCTGGTCAACGCCGGTCTGGAGGGCTTCGTCCGGAACGCCGCCGCCGAACTGCCGCGCGGGCTGCGGATCAATGTCGTCGCCCCTGGGTGGATCCGGGAGACCCTGGAGGGCCTGGGCATGGACGGTTCGGCCGGTACGCCCGCCGCCGATGTGGCCCGGGCCTATGTGGAAGTCGTGGAGGGCACGGCCCAGGGGCTCACGATCCGGCCCTGAGGACGGGCGCCGTGAGTCCGTACGTACGGAGCGGTGGCCTGTCGATTCGGCCACCGGGGCGTCCGGTCGCCTCCCGCCGATACGGCGACTGTCGGACCCTCATGGGATCATCCGTACGAATCTTGAGCGTTCGGACGACAACGGGGAGTGCGGCGGCGTGAGCGGTGCGGGGGGACGGGAAGGGCATGACGGTTCGTCCGTCTCCGACGACGAGTGGGACCGGTTCCTCCGCGAGTCCGTGGAGGGTACGGCGGCCGACGCCCCCGTCGAGCCGTCCGCCCGGGCCCGTGAGGTCACCCGGCGGCTGCGGGAGAATCCGGAGCCCCCGCCGGGCTGGCGTACGTACTCCCCCGCCGGGTCGTCCGCGTTCCGCGACGGGTCCCGGACGGGTCCGCGGGCCGGGAAGCGGACCGTCTGGTACGTGATCGGGGTCGTGGTCACCCTCGCCCTGCTCGCTGTGGCGATCTTCCCGCAGCAGGTCACCGACCTGTTCGGCGGGGGCGGTGGGCAGGACGACCGGACTCCGCTGGCCGCCGAGTCGGGCGCTCCGACCGGCGCGCCCGGCGCCGCGTCCGGGCTCCGGGGCACCCTCGACGACCCGTTCCGGGGGTCGCCCGCCGCCCGCTGGGCCGACGGCGCCGCCGGGATCACCGTCCCGGCCGCCCGGGCGACCGGCTGGATGGACGCCGCGCGGGTGGACCGCGCCCTGCGGCAGAGCCGGGACTTCCTGGTCGCCTCCGGGCTCGACTCCCGGGTCCTGCGGGGCGAACGGCCCGCCGGGGCGATCGCGTTGCTGAACCCGCACCAGAAGGACGTCCAGCAGTACCTTCGTACGGCCCTGTCCCCGGCCGCGAAGCCCACCGCCGAAACCGATCCGCTACTCCTGTTCAGCCGCTTCCGTCCGGGACAGGCCCAGTTGGTCGGCGATGCCGTGAAGACCCGTGGCCGGCTCGACTTCCGGGAGGGGAAGCGGGGCGCGGTGGAGGTGACGGCCGATGTCACCTTCGTCTATCCGGTCACCCCGGCGGCGGCCGAGGGCGACCCCGACGCCGAGGTCATCCGTACCATCGTCCGGCGGGTGCTGGTGATGAGCTGGGACGATCCGTCCCGGGTCACCACCGAGCCGGGCACGATGTCCCTCGTCTCGTACGCGCTGGACATGACCAACGGCGGCTGCGGGGAACCCACCGGCTACTTCACACCGCCCTTCGGCACGGCTGACGCCCGGCCCGCCGACGGGGGGCAGCGAATAGATCCGTACGACCGCAGCCGGCCGATCGCGAACGGCGACGGCGACGACTGCGCGACCGCCACCCGGTCCTAGGCCGACCCGTGGCCGGGACATCCGGTTCCACGGGCATGGCCGGGCCGCGCGGGGGGCACATAGCCGCCAGACGACTGCCGGGGGGCGGCCATGGGGTGGGGAATCGACGATGGGCACTTCGTGCTCTGGTGGCTGCTGGGGTACGCGGCGGTCCATGTCGCGCTCGGACCGTTCTGCTGGCTCCGAGGGCGCTCGGACCGTGCCGTCATCCGGCGCGTCAAAAGGGAGGGCATCGGACCGGTCGAGGCGTCACGGCAGGCGGACGGTGAGTTCACCGCCACCATGACAGCCCTGCTTCTGCTGGTCCGCCAAGGGGCGATCACCGTCGCGGACGACGGTGGGATCACCGCCGTACCGGGGGCGCCCGAGCCGTCGGATCCGGTACTCGCCGCGCTCCTGACCGGACTCAGGCAACGAGAGTCGGGACGGGCCACTCTCCACCAGGTTCGCAAGAAGCGGCGTTTCGCGGCCTACCGTGAGCTGGTCGAGGAACGGAAGCCTCAGGTCCGCTGGTTCGCCGAACCCTGCCAAGGTGTGATCACCATCGCGGTCGCCGTCATCTGCGTGGGGATGGTCGTCCAGGGCCTGGTCACCGATGAGCCCGTTCCCTTCCTGAACGACGATTCCGCGACATGGCTACTGGCCATCTGGCCGATCTGGGCGCTGCTCCTCTGGTCCGCCCTCCTGGTCTGGCCCGGTGAGTACTCCCGTCGCTGGCGCGGTTTCAACCGCTACTGCCGGGCTCGGGCGGACGAGGCGCTGGCCGGTGTGCCGGTCGCGCATCGCCTCGCACTTCTCAAGGGGGCGTCGAAGCCCGTACCGCCCACCCCGCCCCGCCGGAAACCGGAATCGGCGGACGGCGGCCCGAACGACGGCGACCTCAGCGGCTGGGCCGATGCCAACGACGGGGGCTCCTGCGGGAGCGGCTGCGGGGGCTGCGGCAACTGAACCCCGGCGCGGAGGACCCGGCCGTTCAAGGTGACCCGGCCGCTGACGGGCCCGTCAGGACGCCCGGGGCCCCTCAGCGGAGCGCGTGGCGGATCTTCAGACGGCCCATGCCCATCGCGCCCGTGATCCGGATCGTGGGGCCCTTGCCCTTCGTCGCGCGCGGCTTGTAGCGGACGTCCTTCCAGCCCGTGGTGAGTCCGTCGAGTTCCACGACCGCGTCGCGCGGGACCGTGATCCGGGCCCGCCCGGTGCCCACCTGGAGTTCGATGTCGATCACCGGGTGATCGATGACCGCCCGGGAGAGATCAAGCCGCACCCGGCCGAACGCCGATGACACCTTCAGCGTCCTCGGTACATTCCAGGCGCCGGTCCGGCGGATCCGGCCGCCCGCCGCGCCGATCTCGGCGACCGTGCCGGGCTCCTCCGGCGGGAGGACCGCGAGCACCGCGTCGAGATCGCCCCGGGTCGTCGCCGTCAGCACCCCGTCCAGCCGCTGGTCCATCTCCTCGTGGGTGAGCTGCCCTTCGGCGTACGCCTCCTGGAGGCGCTGGACGGCGGCCTCCCGGTCGGTTTCGCGGATCCGGCGCTGAAGGTCTTCCGGGGAAGCGGTCACCCCTCCACTGTAGTTGCCGCACCCGCCGGGAGCCCGCCCGCCGAACCGTCAACTCACCGGTCATACAAGCGTTTTACGCCAGCGACCCGGCGGCGCTCTTCAGTGGCAGTCGTACCGCGACGCGTACGGCATCCCCGGACACTCGGTACAGACGAAGAGATAGACGCCCCCGGCGTCCCCCATGTCCATCCGCAGCTCCTCGTCGCCCGTGACGCTCAGCAGATGATCCATCCGGTGTCCGGCGGCGCAGTACGGCCAGTCCGGGGGCTGGGTCCACGCGGGGTAGCCGCCGACCTTGGACTCCAGTACGCCGAACTCCGACAGGAAGAAGCCGAACTCCTCCTCGGCCCGCAGTACCAGCGGAACCAACTCCTCCGGCAGATCCCGGTGCGGATAGTCGACACACTCCACCGGCGCGAGGACGCACGCGTCGGGCAGGAAGTCCGGATCGTACTCCCCTTCGGCCGGGCGCGGCACATCCCCGGGGGTCCCGGACGGCGCGATCGCCGACTCCGTACGCCAGTGGAGTACGGGACGCACCGACTCCGACGGCTCGTCGGGGTGCAACAGGGCGCACCAGAGGAGCTGGAGGACATCCGTACCGTCCGGGAAGGGCAGTCCGGGAACGTCCCGGGCGAAGAGCTGGAGCACCGGGACCATGGGGACCGGTCCCGGCGGTACGGAGTCGTCCCAGTTGTGGTGGTCCGGCCGGTCGCAGACGGGCCACGGGGTGTCCCCGGGCCACAGCGGCGGGCCGCCGAGGGAGCTGTCGTACGGTGTCGGGGCGCCCCGCTTCGGGCGCAGGGCCGTGGTCCGGCGGGCCAGCGGCGCCAACTCGGGCAGTATCCGGGCGATATCGAGCGTCATCGGTTCTCCTGCCGCCGTTTCCACGCGCCGACCCCGAGCTTGCCCGTGGTCCCCAGGTCCAGTTCGGGGATCAGGGTCACCGGGGGCGCGCCCGGCTTCGGGACCAGCCGGACGTACGGCGCGTTCGCCGCCGCCCCGTGACCGGTATGGGTGTTGCGCCACATCAGAGCGGTCGTCGCGGACTCGCCCGGCTTCAGCGTCAGCGGCTCGGGCGCCGCGTCGAAGCCGGTGACCAGGGCGATGTCACCGCCGCCCGGCAGGATCCGGACGCCGTCGAGCGGACGGTGGTCCTCGTCCAGCGGGGTGAGTCCGGGGTGGCCGTTCAGGGCGTAGGGGCGGGTGCCGCAGTTGGTGAGCGTGACGCCGACGTCCCGCAGGCCCATCGCCGCGTTCCCCTGGTCGGCGGCGATCCGGACCCCGGACGGGGGACAGCCGCCGGGCGGTGAGCCGACCTCGTCGGCGGGGACGGACCGGACCGTACGGATCTCGGCCCGGGTCCGGTTCGGTACGGCCTCCGGGACGGCGGCGGCGTCGAAGGTGCGGCGGACGGTCCCGCCCGCCTGGACGGAGCCCACGGTCACCGGCTCCCGGACGAGTTCCCGCCCGGAGGAGATGTCGACGACGGCGAGTACGACGGTGTACGTGTACGGCTCCGGCTTCGCGTTGGTGACTTCGAACTCGACCGTACGCTCCCGGCCCCGGCACTCCTCCGGGACGGGGCCGAGGCCCGTCGTGGCGACGACCCGCGCCCCGGACTCGCCCCCCGTGCCCGTCCCGGACCCGGGACCGGTACCGGTTCCGGTCGACGGCGTGGCTTCGGTCCGGCAGTCGTCCCCCTGCCGCGCGCGGACGTCGGATTCGCAGGCGGTGAGAAGCACGGCCCCGGCGAGGACGGCGGCGATGACCGGTGACGTGGTGGTGGCGGCGCGCATCGGGACACCCCATCAGTGGCACGGCGTCCCGCGCCATGACCCGCGCCACACCGGGGCCGCGTGATACCGGCAGCGGACCGGCAGTGAACCGACAGCGCCCCCGGACACGATGACGGTAACGCCGACACCGAACTCCTCGAAGGGATCCGAACCATGGACGCTCAGCAGCGCCCCGCCGCCCCCGCCACCGTGCCCGCCCCCGGCACCGCTCCCGCCCCCGTGTCCGTCTCCGTCATCGGGCTAGGCAATCTCGGCCAGGCCCTCGCCGGGGCCTTTCTCGCCGCCGGGCATCCGACGACCGTATGGAACCGGACCGCCGCGAAGGCGGACGCGCTCGTCGCCCGGGGTGCCGTACGAGCCGACTCCCCGGCGGAGGCCGTCGCCTCGGCCGAACTGGTCGTCGTGGCCGTACTCGACCAGGACTCCGCGCGGGACCTCCTGGTCTCGGCCGCCCCGGCGCTCCCCGGCCGGACGGTGGTGAATCTGACGACCGCGACCCCCGGCCCGGCCCGTGAACTGGCCGCCGTGGTCGAGGAGTACGGCGCCGACTATCTGGTGGGCGCGGTGTACGCCGTACCGCGGACCATCGGCACCGACGACGCGTTCGTCCTCTACAGCGGTACCGAGGCGGCGTACGGGAAGTTCCGCCCGGCGCTCGAACCGCTGGGCGCGGGGACCTTCGTGGGCGCCGATCCCGGCCTGGCCTCCGTCCACGACGTGGCGATCCTCAGCGGGATGTACGGGCTCTTCTCCGGCTTCTTCCAGGCGATGGCCCTGGCCCGTACGGAGGGGATCAAGGCCGTCGACCTGACCGGTCATCTCAACCGCTGGCTGACGGGTGTCCAGGCCGCGCTGCCGGAGTTCGCGGCGGAGATCGACGCCGGGGCGTACGAGACGGAGACGTCGAGCCTGGAGATGAACGCGTCGGGCCTGCGGAACATCCTCACGGCGACCGAGTCCCAGGGTCTGGGCACCGAGCTGATCGCCCCGCTCCAGCGGCTCTTCGAGGACCAGGTGGCTCAGGGGCACGGCCGCCACAGCCTGGCCCGCGCGGTCGAATCCCTGACAAAGGAGGGTCCGGAGTCCCGTAGCTGAACGCCACGCGGGCCGTTCGGGTCGCGCCGGGCCCGCCGCCGGGGCGTTCGGGTGAGGCGGCGGTACGGCACCCCCGGCACCGGTCATCCTCACCCCGTGCGCCCCCGGTCCGTACGCCCCCGCCCCGCTTCGTACGCCTCGCGGGCACCGGACGGCGGCCGGGCGTACGAAGACACGGTGCCGGGCCGCCGTAGCGTCCGGCCACTCCGCCCAGGAGCCTTCATGAGAGTGCCCCGCGTTCCCCTGCTGATCGCCACCGCGACCCTGCTGACCCTGACCCTGGGCACGGCCGCACCCGCCGCCCCGACCGCCGCCGAGACCGGCCCGCCGGGGGCGCGGGCGGCACTCCACGTCGAGGTGCTGGGGCCGACCGTGTCGATCCCGGCCGGGAGCTTCGCCCACTCCTTCGCCCAGTGCCCGGCGACGGCGCCGCACATCGTCGGCGGCGGCAACCGGAGCCCGGAGAGCGCGAGCGCCCTGCGGCTGACGATGACGCATCCGGCGGCGCGCGGCGGGAGCCCGACCGCCCACGACGGCTGGGAGATCGAGGCCGTCAACACCGACCCCGTCAACGCCCACACCATCACCGCCTACGCCGTGTGCTCGGCCGATCCGGTGGTCCAGCGGGACGGGCCTTCCCTCGTCGTCGATCCCGGTGTGGCCGGGGTCCTCTCGTCGTCCTGTCTGCCCGACGAGGCGGTCACCGGCGGCGGGATGAGTCTGGGGACCCTGCCGGGGTCGTCCGGCCCGGCCGCGTACATCCAGTACTCCTCCCCGTCGGCCGACGGCTGGCGGGTCGCCGCGACCAACCGCGACACCGACGGTTCACGGATCACCGCGACCGCGATCTGCTCGACCAAGCCGCACTCCATCTCGATCGGCACCTCGTTCAGCCTCCTGCCGCCGGGGCAGCGCGGCTCGGCCTCCGCGATCTGCCCCGCCGGGCGGGTGCCCAGCGGTGGCGGGACCGCCGACGCGGTCGTCAACGGGGTCTTCCTCTACGTCTCGACCGGCGGTCTGACGCCGAGTGGCTGGGACGTATACGCGATCAACACCTCCAGCCAACCGCAGGAACTGCGGGCGGCGGTTGTCTGTACGGCACCGTGATACCGCCGGGGTCCGGAGCCTTCAGTTCGCGCCGGGCACTCCCCATACTTGGCCTTCGTCAAGAGGGGGCCGGATGGATACGGCGGGCTTACTGTCGGCGGTGGTACCGATCGTCGTCGCCGCGAGCACGGGCACGGGTACGGACGCGGAGACCGGCGCAAGTACTGGTACCGGGTCCGCGACCGGCGCGGGGACGGTACCGCCCGTCGTCCGGCTGGTACGGGAGCGGCTCGGGCAGTCGGAGTCCGGCCGGGCCGCCCTCACCGGCCTCGGCGGATCACCCCGGGACCCGGCGGCGGCGGACCGGCTGCGCACGGCGCTGCGGGACGTCATCGACTCGGAGCCGGACTTCGGACGGCAGCTGGCCGGCCTGCTGACGGCACCGCCGCCGCCCACCGCGCCGCCCGGCCCGCCACCGGCCCCCGCTGGAACCGTCCACGGCGGAACCCACGGCGGAACCGTCCCCGGTGACGCGACCGGAAAGATCTCCCTCGGCCCGCTGACGATCGCGACCACCCGGGGCGGCGCGGGCGCCCTGCTCACGATGGTCGTCTGCGTACTGGGACTCGTGGTGCTCGCCGTCTACGGCGGCGCGAAGGCCCTCGACGGGGACGACGCGGCCGACGGCAACGGCCGGGGCGGCGGCACGGCGGCCCGGCCCGGCGGCGCGGACGGGCCGTTCGACGCCCGCCCCCGCGCGGTGCTGAAGGACCGGGACCTGGTGGCGTCGATCCTCCCCGGTCTCGACGCCGTCCCGGGCGGCTGGACCGTGGAGTCCGCCGCCGAAGTGGCCCAGGGGACCGGCTGCCCGCCGGTCGCGACCCGGATGTCGGTCTGCGGCACCGTCAGCTACCTGATACCGAAGACGGACAACGTGGCGTCCTTCCACGTCATCGGCTTCCCCGATCTCGCCGCCGCCCGGTCGTTCTACCGGGAGATGAAGGAGAGCAAGCCGCCCTCCGTGGCGCTGCCCGCCCTGGGGGACGAGAGCCATGCCTACGAACAGGACGGCGAAGCGGCCAAGGAGGTCCACTCCGTGGTCAGAAGCGGCACCGTCGTCGTCGGCGTCATGTACGAGATCGAGGCCGAGACCTGGACGGAGACCTACGGCTCCGACCATCTGGAGATCCTGACGGGGACGCTCACCGAACGGCTCCGGCAGGCGATCTCGGGTCGGACGCCGACCACCCGGGTGGTCTTCTGACCCGGCCGCTCCACAACGGCCCCCGCCCTACCCGCAGGTGTCCCGGTAAGGGATGTCCCGGAGGTGCCGGTTCCACTCGGTCCGGGAGAGCCCGGACCCCGCCCGGGCGCACACATCGGCCGCCAGCTTCGCGGGGTCGAGGGTATGCCGGGCCGGGCCGGTGTGGAGTCCCGTCGTGTGCAGGGTGCGGCCGTCCTCGGAGAAGGCGACGGAGAGCACCGGGTCGCCGGGCGTCGGCAGCGGGGAGCCCAGCTGGTGGCTGGACTCGACGTCCCAGAGTCTGACGCCGCCCGCGCCGCCCGCCGCGAGCGTGCGGCCGTCGGGGGCGAAGGCGAGGGCGGTGACCGGGGAGAACGTGACCCGTACGATCGTCTCGGTCCGGCCGTCCCGGTGGACGAACTCCGAACGGTCCGCCCCCGGTCCGCCGGTGGCGAGGGTGAGCAGCCGGGTCCGGAGCCGACCGTCCCAGAGCGTCACCCGGCCCAGTCCGTCGCTGACGGCCAGCCGTTCCCCGTCGGGGCTGAGTGCCATCGTCTCCACGGCGTTCCCGTCGAGCGCGCGGCGGACCGCGCGGCCGGTCCGCAGGTCGGCGTAGGCGCCGCCGGAGCTGATGAGCCCGGCGGCGTCGCCCCGGACGGCGAGTGAGTCGCCGCCGAGCCCGGGGAGTCTGCCGGTACGGCGGCCCGCGCCCTTCTCCCGTACGTCCCAGACCTCCACCGCCTCGTGGCCGTCGCGGTCGGTGGCGGGGGCGTAGAGGAGGTGGCCGTCGCCGCTGAGGACGAAGGCGCCGACGCCCGTACCGGGCGGATAGGGGCGGGTGTACGCGTACGGGCGGCGCAGGGCCACGTCCCAGACGGCGATCCGCCGCCGTTCGGCGTCCCAGTGGGCGAACCGGCGGCCGTCGGCGCTGAACGACGTATGCGTCAGACATTCGGCGGCCGGGGCGCCGGACGGCTTCACCGGATCCAGGCCCGGGTCCGGGGGCGGGGCGCAGGGGCTGCCGGGCGGGGTGCCGACCGTACGGCCGGTGGCCGTGTCCACGATCCGGAATCCGCCGCCGGTCCCGTCGGTCCCGGTCCTGCGGGCGAGCAGCCTGCCGTCGCCGGTAAGCCGCTGCGCGACGGCGGGGCGCGGGTCCCAGGGCGCGGTGGTGACCCCGTCCAGGCGGAGGGTGCGGACGACGTCCTCGTCCCCGTTCCGGTAGCGCAGCAGCCCCGGGGCGCCGCCCGGCCGCTGGTCGAGGGCGAAGGTGTGGACGTCGTCCCCGTCGACGGTATGGCGGAAGACTGGGGCGGCGGCGAACGACAGCCGCCAGAGCAGGAGTTCCCCGCTGGTGGCGGCGATCAGGAACGCGCCGTCGGGGCTGAACCGGACGGCCCGGGGGCGTTCGGCAGTCAGTCCGGGCAGCTCACGGCCGGTGCCGGTGTCCCAGCGCCGGACGCCCCGGTCGGTGACGACCGCGACCGTACGGCCGTCGGGCGCCAGGTCGAACTCGCCCGCCACGCACTCCGCCGGGCCGCGCGCGGGCGCGGGCAGCCGTTCGCGGGTGGTGGTGTCCCAGATCCCGAGGGGGCGGCCGGTGGCGCAGACGGCGGCCCGGGAGCCGTCGCCGCTCAGGGCCACCGCCTCGACGCCGTACCGGCCGCCGGTCTCCGCCGTCAGCAGCCGCAGCCGCGCCGGTACGTCCCACACCTCGGCCGAACCGTCCGCCCGGGCCACGACGAGGACCCGGCCGCCCCGGGACAGGGCCAGCCCGGTCGGCGCGCTCCCGTCGCCCCGTCCTGACGCGGCGACGGGCAGCCGGGGGCTCGTCCGGCCGGTCGCCAACTCTCGTACGCGTACGCCGCCGTCGGCGTCGGCCACCGCGAGATGGCGGCCGTCGGGGCTGACGGCGGCGGGCTCGTACGGGGAGGCGCCGGGGCCTGGATGGATCCGGGTCGCGGGGTCGGATTCGCGCAGATCCCAGCTGCGGATCCGGTCGTCGCGGAGCAGGACGAGGGTCCGGCCGTCGGCGGAGAGCAGCGGCAGGGCGCCCCCGTCGGCGGACGGACCGCCCGGCGGACCTGCGGTCGCGCGGTCCCGGGGGCCGGAGGTCACGGGCGGGTCGGTCACGGCCGACTCGGCTCCGGGTGTGTCGCTCGTACGCGGGCCGTCGGCGGTGTGCGGTCCGTCGAAGACGGGCCCGCCGGGGGTATCCGTGACATCCGTACGCGGACCGGTCGGAGCCACCGGATCCGTGGTGTCGGCGGGGGCGGCGGCCGGGAGCGGGGTGCTCATCAGGTCGTCCGGCAGGGCGAAGACGTCCTCCTCGCGCTGGGTCGCCGCGCCCAGCAGCGCCGCCCGGGTCTCGACGGTGTCCGCCAGCCGCCAGGCCGCGACGCCCAGCCGCATGGCCCGTTCGGGGTCGGAGTACCGCAGGCCGTACGCGATCTCCACGATCCGCCGCGCCTCGGCCTCCCGGTGGCGGCGGTCGCCGAGCGCATTTTGCTGCCAGGCGACGACCCCGGCGACCAGCGCCAGGACGACCACGGCGACGACGGCGGTCAGCAGCGCGCGGCGGCGCCGCAGCCGGGAGACCCGGAACGCGGTGGACGCGGCGAGGAACGCCGACTCCTGCGGGGTGAGTCCGCCCCTGGCCGGTTCGGTCGCGAAGTGCTCCTCGGCCCCGGCCAGCCGGGTGCCCGTGTAAAGGGCGGCGGACTCCCGGTCCAACTCGTGCCAGGTACGGGCCGCTTCGGTGAGCCGCCGCTGGGCGCGCAGCCGCTCCCGGTCCTCGTCGATCCATTTCCCGAGCCGGGGCCAGGCGGTGAGCAGCGCCTCGTGGGCCAGGTCCACGGTGTCGTGGTCCAGCGTCAGCAGCCGGGCCCGGACCAGCCGTTCCACCACGACCGCCGTCGTGTCCGGGTCGCCGAAGGAGAGTTCGGCGCGGGGTACGGGCCGCCGGGTGTCGGGCGTGCCGTCGCCGGGGGTGACGAGCCGCAGCATCACCAGCCGGGCCAGCCGCCGCTGTTCGCCGGAGAGTTCGGCGTAGATGTCCTCGGCGGACCGGGCGATCGCCCCGTGCGCGCCGCCGGACGCCTCGTACGCGGCCGTCGTCAGGACCCGGCCCCGGCGGCGGCGCCAGGTCTCGCGCAGGGCGTGGGAGAGCAGGGGCAGTCCGCCGGGTTCGCCGTCGACCTCGGCCACGATCCGGCGGGTGACCTCGCGTTCCACGATCAGCCCGGCGCGCTGGGCGGGGCCGACGACGGCCCGGCGCAGTTCGTCCCGGGTCATCGGGCCGACGAGCAGGGAAGCGGCCGACAGGGCCTCGGCGAGTTCGCGGTGGGCGGCGCACCGGCCGTAGAAGTCGGCCCGGACGGCGATGACGACCCGCAGCCGGGCGGCGGGTTCGCGGGCGGCGAGCAGCAGCCGGATGAAGCCCGCGCGCTCCTCGGGGTCCTGGCAGAGGGTGAAGACCTCCTCGAACTGGTCCACGACGATCAGGGTGTCGCGCGGAGTCGAGGGGTCGGAGGGGTGCGCGGGGTCGGAGGGGTGCGCGGCGGCGCTGTCGGTCGCGGTGCCGCCGGATCCGGCGGCGGTCCGGTTCGGGGCCGTACGCGCCGACTCCGATCCGGCGGCGGTACGAACCCGGCCCGGGGCCGATTCCGTACGGGCCGGGTCCGGCACCGGAGTCGTACGGGCGCGGCCCGCACCGGCCGGTCCGTGGTCCCCGCCCGGGCCGGAAGCCGGGCCGGAAGCCGGGCCCGGGCCCTGGTCCTGGTCCTGGGCCGTACCGGCGCCCCCGTCCGCACCCGCGTCCGTGGCCCACGGTTTCAGGACCGCCGCGTGTGTCAGCAGAGGCCGGGCGCCCGGGGTCAGTACGCGGATCGCTCCGAAGCGTCCGCTCTCCCCGCGCAGGGCCGGGACCAGGCCCGCCCGCAGCAGGGACGACTTGCCGCTGCCCGACGGGCCGAAGACGGCCGCGAATCTGCGGGTCCCGACCAGTTCGCCGACCTCGTCGATCAGCCGGTCACGGCCGAAGAACCGTTCGTGGTCGGCGGGTTCGAACCGGGCGAGGCCCTGGTACGGCGAGTCCGGGCCGTCCCCGGCGGGGTCGTCCGGCCGGTCGCCCCGTACCTCTTCGGCCGCCTCGTGCCAGCGGCGTTCCCACTCCTCCCGGTCGCCGCCGCACGCCTCGGCGTAGGCCAGCGCCACCGCGAGGGACGGCAGTTGCTCGCCACCGGCCGCGCGGGAGAGCGTCGGGACCGAGAAGGCGGCCTTCGCCGCCATCGCCCGGTAGGTGGGTGTCCCCGCCTCGCGGCGCAACCGGCGCAGCTCGGTCGCGAACCGCTGAACCGGCCCCCCGTGCGGGTCCAGCGGCGCTTCCGGACGTCCCACCCGTTCCCTCCCCGTCTCCCGCGCGCGTCCCCCACTCCCCCATGTGCCGTGTCACGGAGGGCTGTTCCGCCGTTTCGATGCCGTCGGCGCGGCCGGGCCGGTCGTGCCCGACTCTACCCACGGCGCGGCGGAGGGCCCGGTGACATCCCACCTCACCGGGCCCCCGGTGCCGGGGGAAGGGTCCGGAGCCGAACGCGGAAGCGGCTCCGAACCCTGCCTTTCCCCCGGTTCCCCCGACCGCCGCCCGCCGATCGGGATCGGCGTCCCGGCCCGGCCCCTACGTCGGGCCGGAAGCCTCCCCGGGACGGGCGGCGGCTCTGATGACCCGGGTCTCGCACCCGGGTGGTCAAGTCCTGGGCGGTGCCGAGGTGGTTCCGGTCTCCCCGGCGCCGTGTCAGGGGCCTTCGGAGATCCGGGAGCGCACGGCGCCCGTACGGTGCTCGGCCTCGCCGCCACCGCCGACGTAGAGGACGTCGCCGTTGGTGGCGAACGAGCCCTTGGCGGCTCCCCTGTTGGAGTAGACGATCATTCCGTCGGCCTGGGCGGGCATGGCGAGGGTCACGGAGAGTACCGATACCGCGAAGGCGGCGTTGGCCAGAATCATGGCCCTGCGCAGCCGCCCCCGGCGCGGGACGGTCGGTCCCGGACGGGCAGAACGGCTACGGATGCGGATAGGGATACGCACCATCCGACTGTCCCCCCTTGTCTCGGCCCGGCCCGGCTTTGTCTCAGCTCTGCCGGGACCGGCTCGGTCGGCGCGCTGTCACGCCGCCGTCCCGATCAAGAATTCGACGCCGGGCAGTTGTTGCCCACCCCCTCCCACCAGGTGAAACAATTTTTCTGGGCGGATAGGGGGCGGCAACACGCAACAAACCGTTCCTAGTCAGTGAGCAGGAGTGAGTCTTGGGCCCATTCCTGTGCACTGTGGACATCCCGAACGGTTTTGGGTGTCCTGGTTGCCCGCGTTCGCTCCGCGTCCGGGTGCACGGATCGTGTCCGTGGTCCGGGTACGCGGGGGCGGGTTTCCTCACGTCCTCGTGCACCCGGTCCGGCCTGGGCGGTCCGATGCCCACGACGATCGCTCTGGTCGTCGTGGGGCGGTGCCGTCCGTCGCCGGATCGGGTGTCCGAGGGCGC